>JAUZPC010000124.1 GCA_030706105.1 Bacteroidota bacterium
TCAGTATTACTTATTTTCCATATAGTAAAGAGGTCATTTGGAAAAGCGGCAGGGATTGCATCTGCAGCTATACTTGGACTAACTCCGATTCTTATTGCAGTCAGCAGAACGAACAATCTTGATTCTTCATTGGTAATGGTTCTACTATTTGCAACATGGGTGTTAATAGTTGCAGCAGAAAGAGGCAGCTTTAAATTACTCCTCCTATCAATGGCATTAGTGGGTGTTGGCTTCAATATTAAAATGCTTGAAGCTTTTATGGTTCTACCGGCATTCTACTTGGTATATTTATTTGCATCGCCTTTAAAGATAGGCAAAAGAATACTTCAACTGGCTGGAGCAACAGTTATTTTGTTTGCAGTATCCCTGTCATGGGCTGTAGTTGTTGATTTAACACCTGCTGACAGCAGACCTTATATAGATAGCAGTAAAACAAACTCAGTGTTAGAACTTGCTCTCGGTTATAACGGTATTCAAAGAGTAACAGGAAACCAGTCTATGGGTGGTCAATTCAACAGCGGAAATCGGCCTAATGCAATAGGTTCTGCAAATATGGCAAATAATAATTCACAAAATAATAATGGGCAATTAAATAATCAAACACAAACAAATAATGGAGTAAATACATTGCAGAACAATTCACAAGGAAACAACAACCGGTTTGAGGCTCCCCCAAATGATGGTAACGGTGGACCAGGTGATGGAAATGTGCCTGAAGGTTTTAATGGAGGACCAGGAGGACCTGATGGATTTGGAGGACCTAATGGACAAGGCGGTCAAGGTGGTCCCGGTAATGGTGGAAGTCCGGGCGGAACACAGGAAAATGGACAGAAAGGTATTCTGAGGATATTCAATCAGAATTTGGCGGGGCAAATAAGCTGGTTCTTGCCAATGGCATTATTCGGAATACTTATGCTTTCTTTCAGAGCATTTAAGAAAGATGAAAGCAGCAATAGAACGGTTACAAGGCATCTGATACTTTTTACAGCATTGATTGTTCCCATGATTGGATTTTTCAGTGTAGCAGGATTTTATCACAGGTATTACCTTTCAATGCTTGCCCCCGGTATAGCTGCCCTTGCAGGTATAGGTATTGTGGAGATGTGGAAGGTATATATGGGCAGAGGCTTGAAATGGGTTATACTTCCGGTGGCATTATTAGCAAATGCCGGAATTCAGGTTCTAATACTTTCAAAATATGCGCAATGGGATAAATACCTTATATATATAGTTAGCGGAGTTTGTGTATTAACTGCAGCAGCCCTTGTTGCTATCAGACTTATTAAAAAATACCATTGGGGAAAAACAATTAGAATAACAGTTATCGCAGCATTTGCCTCGTTATTAATCGCTCCAGCTGTCTGGGCATATACACCAATCATATATGGTTCGCAATCAGGAATGCCAGTTGCAGGACCAGAATTACAAAAAGACGATGGAATGGGTCAAAATCATGGTAGAAGTAACTTAGCGAACCGGGACAATGAGAATGCATCGTCTTCTCAATTGGTAAAATTCCTCTTGAGTAAATATAATGGTGAAAAGTATCTTGTTGCAGTATCCGATTCAGGCTCAGCAGAATCAATAATACTTGAGACAGGAAAGCCGGTTATGTCTGTGGGTGGTTTTTCAGGGAATGACAACATTCTTACCGTTGCAAAGCTTGAACAAATGGTCAAAAATGGCGAAATCAGATACTTTGAAATTGGCGGCAGAGGTATGGGGCAAAATTCGGAAATTACCACTTGGGTAACAGAAAACGGCCAAGCTGTAACTTTGGATAACAGCAGCAGTTCAAGCACAACAGCAGATGATAGTAATCATGGCTTTCACCAGTTTGGTGACAGAATGGGAAGCGGAACACTTTACGATTTGGCTCCTGAAAAAGGTTAAGAAAGAGAGGTATGGTCTTATGAGTAATAATGAAATTCAATATTCTATTATAGTTCCTTTGTATAATGAGGAATTGGTTGTCAATGAAGCGTATAAAAGGCTTAAAGCGGTTATGGATTATACAAGGGAAAGCTATGAAATAATTTTTGTAAATGATGGCAGCAAAGATAGAACAGTTGAAATGACAAGAAAAATCTGTAAAAAGGATAAAAATATTAAGCTTTTGAGCTTTTCGAGAAATTTCGGGCATCAGGTTGCTATTACTGCTGGAATGAATAATTCCAGCGGTAATGCAGTCATTGTAATAGATGCAGATTTGCAGGACCCTCCGGAAGTAATGTTGAAGATGATAGAAAAATGGAAGCAAGGTTTTGATGTTGTTTATGGTAAAAGACTAAAACGCAAGGGAGAGACTTTTTTTAAAAAGACTACAGCAAAGCTATTTTACAGAACTCTCAAAAGCATGACTGATATTAATATGCCTGTAGATGCGGGCGATTTCAGACTTATTGACAGAAAGGTATGCGATGCATTGAAATCAATACCGGAACGGAACCGTTATGTCAGAGGGCTGATTAGCTGGCTTGGCTTCAAACAAACAGGAGTGGAATTTATAAGGGAAGAAAGATTTGCAGGAGAAACAAAATATCCTTTGAAGAAGATGGTTAAATTTGCATCGGATGCGCTAACATCATTTTCATATAAGCCCTTGAAGCTTGCGACATATATTGGTGCTATCATATCTGTTTTCAGTTTCTTATATATGGTATTTATATTGTTTGAAAAGATGTTTACAGAATTTACGGTTCAAGGATGGACCTTCATTGTAGCTCTAAGCCTTCTATTCAATGGCTTGATGTTTATAATGCTTGGTATTATAGGTGAATATATCGGAAGAATTTATGATGAAGCAAAAGGAAGACCTCTTTATATTATAGATGAAAAGGAAGGATTTTAGATGCTAAAGGTTATAAAGACTTATATTAAAAAATCCATGTTTCCTGTTTATGAAAAATCCAAATCCTTATTTAGGTTTATAGCTGTAGGATGCATTAATACCGGTGTTGACTTCCTGGCGTTTACAATACTCCATAGGTTCGGTACGGATAAATTCATATGCCAGGTTGCAGCTTATAGTTTGGGAATTATCAACAGCTTTGTAATGAATAAACTCTGGACTTTTAATGAAAGTAATACGAAAGTCGGTACTGTAAATCAGATTTTCAGATTTACAGCAATAAATATCATTTCCCTTGGGATATCACTTTTGGGTCTTAGGGTTCTAAACGAAAGCTATGGTATTAACATATATATTTCAAAGGTTTTCATTACAGCTATCGCACAAGCTGTGAACTATACAGGTTATAAACTGTTGGTTTTCAGTAATGAGAGAGGAGAATTGGCATGAAGGTACGTAAAGCAATAATACCTGCAGCGGGGATGGGTACAAGATTTTTACCGGCAACAAAAGCTCAACCGAAAGAAATGCTGCCGATTGTTGATAAACCGACAATACAGTATATTGTGGAAGAGGCAGTGGAATCAGGCATTGAAGACATAATAATTGTTACAGGACGGAATAAAAGGTCTATAGAAGACCATTTTGATAAATCATATGAGCTTGAAGAAATATTGAAGAAAAGCAACAGCAGTTTACTGAAGACAGTACAGAGAATATCAAATCTCGCAAACATTTGCTATATCCGGCAAAAGGAGCCTTTGGGACTTGGACACGCAATTCACTGTGCAAAATCATTTATTGGAAACGAACCCTTTGCAGTACTTCTTGGGGATGATATTGTTAGTTCTGAGGTTCCATGCTTGAAACAAATGATAGATGTTTATGACAGACATCAGGCTACAATACTGGGAGTCCAAAAAGTCGAAGCTTGCGATGTTTCAAAGTATGGAATTGTTGATTGTAACAACATAGGTAATAGATTATTTAAAGTAAACAACCTTATTGAAAAACCATCGAAGGATGAAGCTCCTTCAAACATTGCAATATTAGGGAGATATATTATCAGTCCCGGTATTTTCGAATGCCTTGAAAATACTTCACTGGGTAGAGGCGGAGAAATTCAATTGACCGATGCTCTAAAGATACTTCTGAGGAATGAAGACGTGTATGCATATAATTTTAAAGGTGATAGGTATGATGTTGGCGACAAGTTTGGCTTTTTAAAAGCTACAATAGAGTTTGCATTACAAAGAAAAGATATGAAAAGCGAACTTATGCAATACCTGATAGGTAAGCTTGAAAATATGGCGTGTTGAAATCAGTTATATTAAAAATATGGTACAAGGATGTGATAAGATATGGGGCTAAAGAAATATGCCTTTAAAATAATAATGATTATGATTGTTATAATAACAACATCCCTATGCGTCTATTCATTAGCAAATTACAAAGGGGATACACAAACTAAAAATACTGTAAATCAAAGTGGAAATTTAAATAGAGGAAACGCGCAAATGCCTGATATACAAGGGCAAAAACCGGATGATAGGGCCCAGAATCAAAAACCAGATGATGGGGTCCAGAATTCACAACCGAGGAACAGCGGACAGGATAAGGGTTTTAATTCTGATAATCGTGGATTCCCTAATAATCATATGTTTGGTTCTGCCTCGGATTCAGGTACAAAGTATGCCATACAAATAATTGTCTATTCAATTTTATTTTTTGGAGTATTTGCTTTTGCATATTATTTTTTCAAAAAAAAGAAATTTACTATAGAATCAAAGAATATAGCAATAATTATTCTGACAATGCTTGCAACTGGCTTTTTGTTTAGGATTTCAGCATCTACTTTAATAGAGGGACATCCATTTGACCTCAGCACATTTAAAAGTTGGGCTACCTCTGCTGCAAATAATCTGGCAAATGTATACTCAAGTGGAAGGGCAAGTGATTATCCGCCAGTGTATATGTACGTTTTATGGGCAGTAGGTAAGTTAGTAAATATTTCTGCAATAACTCCATATTTTTCAATAGTGATAAAGCTACCTTCAATTTTGGCAGATGTTATGACTTCTTATCTAGTATTCAGGCTTGCAAAGAAATATACTAATTTGGAATTAAGTGTTCTATTGTCAGGATTTTATTTGTTTAATCCAGCAGTATTGATAAATTCAACAGTTTGGGGACAAGTGGATTCGTTCTTTACTCTCCTTGTTGTTTCAGCAATAATATTGCTTTCTGAAGAGAAGATTGCATTATCTTCTATAATGTTTACTATAGCTGTACTTATGAAGCCTCAGGGAATAATATTCGTTCCAGTACTTCTTTTTGAAATCATAAGGCGAAAAAGTTTTAAGACTATTCTTAAAGCAGCCGGTTTGTCTTTGTTAACTGCTACAATAATTATCCTACCTTTTGCACTGAATAAAGGACCTATGTGGATTATTAACCTCTATTCAAATACTTTGGGAGAATACCAATTTGCCTCGGTAAATGCATTTAACTTCTTTAGCTTGTTGGGGGCAAATTATACTAATGATTCTTCAAACCTTTTTATTTTCAATTATCACACGTGGGGAATGATAGCGATAGTTTTGACAACGCTAATTTCAGGTTTCATATGTTTTAAGGGACCAAATAAAATGTTTGCTTCAGTGGCTGCACTTTCTCTAATAACAGGTGTATTTTGTTTTTCATCAAGGATGCATGAAAGGTATCTGTTCCCAGCAGTTGCGTTGGCAATTATAGCTTTTATATACTTAAAAGATAAAAGATTATTATTCCTTGCAGGTGGATTTAGCTTAACCGTTTATATTAACACCCATTATGTACTTTATGAAACAAGTGTTGGAGTAAATTCTATTGGTTTTGATCCAATCCTTATGATGACCTCGATTTTGAATGTATTTTTGTTTGGTTATCTTGTAAAGGTGATATACGATGTTGTTGTAAAGAAAAGAATAGTTCCTTTGAATTCAGCCAAAAGTCATTGCATACAAATTTCATCAGCGGATAAGCTCACCAATGAATGCTAAGCTCATCGATAGCTTTTTAGGGTCGCATCTAGGACAACATCCTGTTGCCGAGATGCTTAAAAACTGTTTTTTTACCCCTGGAAATCTATCGATAGCAGTCTCCCGAAAAATGTGTAATATTATTTTTGCAGTTTTACGTGACAATAAATCATACCAACCGATATGCGCTAAACCTCATATGAATTCCCCCTTATTCCTTTGTACAAAGGACTCCATCGTTGAATACATGTAAACACCGCTGCTTCAATCGCTTATGATTTTATTCATTGTTTACATGTATTCAACGTGTAAAGGCTCTAAAAATAACATATTGACATTATGAGTATAGATAATGACACCCAGGGGTAAAGTAAATGCCAATTAATGGTAACGCTAATTCGGAAATATAAGTAATATAAGCTGTCCTTTGATTAAATTTCACATAAATAAAATGAAAACCGACTTGCTTTAATTGGCATTGGTTTTCATTTGCTTTGCCCCTGGTTGAGCGGATGCTCCCGTCACCTTTTAAAAGCTTTTTTATGATTAATTCAAAAAAATTCTGACAAGCCACACAAAAATGTTTTATTTATACGCCTTATATAAAGTGGGAGTGGTTTTTATTGTTCGGATTTGACTTACTAAAAAAAAGAGATGAATTCTCTATTGATTCTATAATTGAAATAACAAGTGATATTAGAAGAGGGAACCTGGAGCTTAGGGACAGGTTTATTAGTGAAAGTATGCCCTTTATCATGAGATCACTCAATAAAATATTAAAAAGGCATATAGATATTAAAAATGATGAGGAATTTAGTATAGGCCTTTCTGCTTTTAATGAAGCAATAGAACATTATGATCTGGATAGGAGAGGAAACTTTTACAAGTACTCACACATAATGATTAATCACAGGATTATTGATTATTTAAGAAGAATGAAAAGAAATGATAAGACTTTATTGTTATCAAGTATTGAGTACAATGAATATTTAGAACAAAAATACCTTGTTTCTAATGCACAATATCACTATGAAGCAGTGGAATTAAAAGAAGATATTCTGATTTTACAACGAAATCTAACCGAGTTTGGCATAACATGGGATGATTTAATAGAAAATTCTCCTAAACATAAGGATACCAGATGTCTGTGTATTAGAATAGCAAAAGAGATATTAGAAGATGAAGATTTATATGGAAAACTTTTGAAGACCAGAAAAATACCTCGATCTGAATTGGTAAATCGGTTGAAGGTTCATCGGAGAACAATTGAAAACCACAGGATATTTATTATAGTAATTTGCCTGGTTTTAAAAAGTAACCAGGATGGATTGAAAAAGTTTCCCGTTCACTTTGAAGAAAGGGGGAGAGTACTATGAAATATTTAGGGTTGATAATTGGTTTGGAAGAAAATAGAGCAGTTGTATTAACTGCTGATAGCAAAGTCCTCGGAATAAAAAAAAGTGATAGCATGTTTTTAGGACAAAAAGTATTTTTTTCTTATAATGACATATTAAATATCAAACGGAGAAGAATAAACAATTTTGTACCGACAATGGCAGGAATTGCAGCCTTACTGATGTTGGTATTCGGTTGCTTGAAATTCTTTTATAGCAGCAAAACTATTATCTTTATTGACGTAGATATAAATCCAAGTATTGAGTTTGCAGTTGACAGTGAGAGCCTTGTAAAGGATATACATCCCATAAATGAAGATGCTGATGTATTGACACGGAACATTACACTTAAAAATATTCCTTTTACAGAAGCCCTAAAAAAGTATATCGATAAAGCCATCGAAAAAGGCTATTTGAATGCAAACAATGAAAATTCAAATTACATGCTTGTATCTGCAGCTCTGAATACCAAATCCAGCGAGTATAAAAA
>JAUZPC010000125.1 GCA_030706105.1 Bacteroidota bacterium
GGAGACGGCCATTATCTGAAATGGTTACTTCTGTTGAGGATTTTTCAAAAGATGGGCCTTCAGAATTCGGGCTCGCGCAGAACTACCCGAATCCATTTAATCCGAATACAACAATAAACTACCAACTGCCAAAGAGCGGACAGGTTACAATAAAAGTATATGATGTGCTCGGCAATGAAGTAAAAACGCTTGTAAATGCTTACAAATCTGCCGGTGATTATAGTGTAAACTTTGATGGAAGTAAACTAAGCAGCGGGATGTATATGTACAGGATTACTGCCGGCGGTTATACGGCAGCCAGAAAGATGACTTTGATAAAATAATCAGTGTCATCTTTATACGGGAAGACTAAAGACTGCCACATATAATGATTTATCTGTCACCGGCGCATTTGTTTTAAACCGGTATTATTTGGGCTGCCTAAGAAGTACAATATCATAGCTTTATATGCATGCATCAAACTAATGTAAGCCAGTCCGCCGAGGCGGACTGGCTTTTTAACCCCCAAATCCTCCCATTTCACAAAAAGACATATTATGGGACTCCAAATAACAAAAGACTTCATCAATTGGACTGTAAGATAATACCTTATTTCTAATAACCAAATCATGGCAAAGCTATAAAATATAACGCCTTTAACCTCACATGACCTCCCAAATAACATAATTGCACAAAGATTTGTACCACTTACCATGTCCGGGCATATTTCAACTATTCATAATGTGATTCCCAATAATAAATTATCTTTTTTGGAAACTATACTTGACATTATAGTTTCCATATATTATTTTAGAAACTATAAAAACTAAAATGGTTTCCATTGTATATGAATGAAATAATGACACCAGAAAAAAAGAGAATTCTGGAATACTCCAAAGAGAAGTTCTTTCGTGAAGGTTTCTATAAAACTTCTATGGATTCGATCGCAGAAGAACTGCAAATAAGCAAAAAAACAATTTATAAGTACTTCCCTTCTAAAGATGCTTTGGTAAAGGAAGTTGTTGATCTTATAATGCTTGAGTCAAGCACAAAGATATTCGAAACTGTAAACACGGATGAAGATGCCTTTACCAAAATTGTGTCCATGTTTGAAGTGGCCTCAGGCATTTTTATTAAATTTTCAGATAAATGGCTGAATGACATCAAATTACATTCAGACCACTGGGAAAGGATTGATGAATTCAGGACAAAAAAAATGTACTCTGTTTTAACTAAAATAATAGATCAGGGTAAGGAAGAAAAATTGTTTCTGGATTTATCTACAGAAATAATAATTACAATGCTGGTGGCTTGTATCAGAGCTATTGTTAATCCTGAGTTTATCTATATCAGCAAATACTCATTTAGCCAGGCTCTTGCAATTGTTTTTCAAATCGTATTTGAGGGGATATCAACTGAAAAAGGTAAAAAACTGTTTCATAAATCACTAGACAGGTTTAAAAAATGAAATTCTTAAATATATTATTATTGATAATAACATCTTCGCTGCTATTATCATGCGGAAAAAATAACAAAGACAAAACAGTTGAGGCTTCAGGCAATATTGAAGCTGTAAATGTTACTGTCAGCGCCAAAACTATGGGCGAGGTAATAAATATTATCAAAGATGAAGGTTCAAGGGTAAATAAAGGCGATACGGTAATGATAATAGACTATGCGAACCTAGACCTACAATTAGCGCAGGCGAAAGCAAGTGCCGACCAGGCCGAAGCACAGTTACAACTTTTGAAAAGCGGTGCCCGCAAAGAAGACATTCAATCTGCTGCAGAGCAGCTTAATCAGGCGCAAGCTAACTTTGATGCTGCAAAGTCAGACAAAATAAGGATGTCTAAATTATTTGAGTCTAATTCAATTACTAAAAAGCAATTTGAAGACGTTCAAAACCGTTATGATGTGTCAGCGGCTCAGCTAAATGCCTCTAAGCAAAATCTGGCTAAGCTAAAAACCTTTACAAGGCCTGAAGATCTTAAACAAGCAAAAGCAAATTTTGACCGTCAGACTGCTGCCGTAAATATTATTAAAAAAAGCATAAATGACTCATATGTTATCTCCCCTATTTCAGGTATTATAGTTAAGAAATTTGTTGAGCAGGGGGAAAGCGTTACAAATCTGTCCTCACTTTTTAAAGCCGCTGACTTAAGGAAAGTACAACTGGTTATTTATGTATCTGAAGAAGAACTGGGCAAGGTTAAATTAGGTCAGTCAACAGAAATTAAAACCGATACGTATAAGAATAAAACATACAATGGAAAAGTAGTGTTCATTTCACCTGAAGCCGAGTTTACTCCTAAGAATATTCAAACCAAGGATGAAAGGACAAAGCTTGTCTTTGCTGTTAAAATTGAAATTGACAATCCGGACTTCGAGCTTAAAGAAGGTATGCCTGCTGATGCAACCATTAAACTATAACCTTTATGAACAATGCAATTGAATTAAGAAATCTTTCAAAAAGTTACGCGGATATTTTAGCGGTAAAAGGTATTTCTTTCGAGATAAAAAAAGGTGAAATGTTCGGTTTAGTAGGGCCAGACGGAGCAGGAAAAACTTCTACCCTGCGTATGCTATGCGGACTAATTGAGCCTGATGGAGGCACTGCTTCCATTTTTGACCTGGATATAATTAAGGACAAAAAAGAAATTCAAAATAAAATCGGCTATTTATCGCAAAAATTCAGTCTTTATGGCGATCTGACAGTGGATGAGAATATTGAGTTTTTTGCGAATATCCATAACGTTAAAAATTTTCAGCAAAGGCGCAATGAACTGCTTGAGTTTACCAGACTTACTCCCTTCAGGAAACGGCTTGCCGACCAGCTTTCCGGCGGTATGAAACAAAAACTTGCGCTGGCGTGTAGTTTAATTCACAAACCAGAGTTGATTTTTCTTGATGAACCAACAACAGGCGTTGATCCGGTTTCCAGGAGAGATTTTTGGAAAATTCTTTCAAGTCTTCTAAAAGAAGGAATTACCATTGTAATGTCAACTCCCTACCTTGATGAAGCTGAAAGATGTAACAGAGTTGCCCTTATGGACAAAGGTATGATAATCAGTTTGGATGCTCCTCAGGAAATTAAGGCCGCATTGGATAAAGCAGTTATAGAGATTGTATGCAGCAATATACGTTTGGCTTATAACCTAATAAAAGAGAATTTCAATTTTGAAGTCCAACTATTTGGCGACCGTCTTGATGTAATAGTTGACAACTATGAAAACGACCTTAAGAAATTGGAAACGCTTCTTTCGGCAAATAACATCTCTATTATTAATAACAGAAAGATAACGCCATCCTTAGAGAATGTATTTATCCATTTAGTTAAAGAAGCAGAAAAAGAATAAATTTTGATATGAATAGTATAGAAGTAAATAGTTTAACAAAGAAATTCGGTAAATTTACTGCAGTTGACAATATCTCCTTTCAGATTAAGAAAGGTGAAATTTTTGGTTTTTTAGGTGCTAATGGTGCAGGCAAATCTACAACCATAAGAATGCTTTCAGCTATTTTGGAACCAACTTCAGGAGATGCATATGTGGGCGGCTACAGCATTGTTAAAGAACCCGACAAAGTAAAGCAAAATATTGGTTATATGTCCCAAAGATTCTCTTTATATAACGATCTTACAGTAGAAGAGAACATAAATTTTTACGGCGGAGTTTATGGGCTTATGGGTGAAGAACTTGCAAACCGTAAAGCGTGGGTATTAAAAACTGCTAACTTAACCGGCCGGGAAAAAACACTTACAGGCGATCTGCCCGGAGGCATAAAACAGAGGCTGGCATTAGGCACCGCAGTTATCCACCGCCCTGCCATTGTTTTTTTAGACGAACCCACAAGCGGTGTGGATCCTATTTCCAGAAGGACCTTTTGGGATTTAATTATTGAACTTTCATCTGAAGGAACAACTATTCTTGTTACTACACATTATCTTGAAGAAGCAGAATTTTGCAATGATATTATTCTTATTAATGCGGGCAAGTTAATAGCTCAGGGAAATCCCAAACAGCTTAAGACAAATTATATAAAAAATGAAATTTATGAGATTGCCTGCAATAATGCCGTAGATGCCATGGATATTTTACTTAATTTAAATTATGTTGATGATGTATCCTTGTTTGGGAATAATCTGCATATAATGGTAAATAATAAATTTCCCGGTAAGAATGAAGCTGTTTTATCACTGGATGAAAGAGGAATAAAGATAAAGTCTATTGATAAAATTGTACCGACTTTAGAGGATGTTTTTATCCACTTGCTGGAAAAGGATAATAAATAAAATGCTGATAAGAATTTTAGCGGTTGCTTTAAAAGAAATACGGCAGTTGAGCAGGGATACAAGAATGTTATTTGTTTTATTCCTTTTCCCTGTTGTTCTATTAATACTTTTTGGTTATGCCATAAGTTTTGATGTCCACCATGCAAAACTTGGAGTATTTGATAAGGATAAATCCGAAGCAAGCAGAAACTTTGTAAAAGTTTTAACTTCAAGCGAATACTTTGATCTGGTTACAATCATCAGGAATGAATCTGAAATTAAAAACGATTTAGACCGGCAGGTGGTGCAGGCGGTCATGGTAATTCCGGAAAATTTTTCACAAAATTTTTACTCCAACCGTGAAGTTAAATTGCAAATACTTGTAGACGGTGTAAACGGCAACACCGCTGCTATTTTACAGAACTATATTAACACGGCCGTACTTTCATATTCCCAGAAATTAGCTAAAGAAGTTACTGACGTTACTGCAAAAAAGACTTACGCTCCCATAAAAGTTGAACCGTTATTTTGGTATAACCCGACTTTGAATTCCACATATATGCTTATACCGGGATTGATAGCAATGATATTAGTTTTAACAGCAGTAATCTCAATTTCCCTTTCAATTGTCAGAGAAAAAGAAAAAGGGACTGTTGAGCAGATACTGGTTTCCCCTGTTTCATCCACTGAACTTCTTGTGGGAAAGGTATTACCTTATATTTTTGTTTCTCTGTTTATTGGAGCGCTTATACTGGTATTAAGTTACTTCTTGTTTGGATTGGTTGTTAAAGGAAGCCTGATAGATTTGTTTTTAACCACCATGTTGTTTGTCTTTGCTTCTTTGGCATTGGGAATTTTTGTATCCTCCATAGCCAAAAGCCAGCAGGTAGCATTTCAGCTTGCAACTCTGGTTTCAATGCTTCCGGCCACAATACTCTCAGGATTCATTTTTCCCATAGAAAGTATGCCGCCTGTAGTTCAGATAATCACAAACATTACACCGGCAAAATTTTACCTGACAATTTTAAAAAACATCATATTAAAGGGTACCAGCTTTAATGTTTTCTGGCCGGATGTAATATACCTGAATTTGTTTGCATTCTTTTTCTTAACGCTTGCAATATTAATTAACAAAAAATCAAGAATTGCGTAATGTTGAATATTATAAAACATATCATATTAAAAGAGTTCCTTCAGTTAAAAAGAGATCCCGCATTATTCAGAATGGCGTTATTAGCTCCCATATTGCAGCTTATTATACTTGGTTATGCCGCCACTATGGATGTTGACAACGTTAAAACCATAATATATGACCAGGATAAAACTGAGACAAGCAGAGAGTTTATTAAAAAGTTCTACTCAAGCAGTTATTTTGAGATAGTTAAATATACAAATAACTACGACGACATAAACTCATATATTGATGGAGGAAAAGCCCTTGTTGCCATTACTATCCCCAATGATTTTGAAAAAAACATAAACAGAAGAACACCGGCAACCATTCAGGCAATATTTGACGGTTCCGAGGCAAACAAATCATCAATAGCCGCAGGTTATGTTTCAGGCATTGCTCAAAGTTTTGCAAAAGATATTCTTGTAAAAAATATGAACATGATGGGTGCAAAGCTTACTCCGGTTGGTTCAATTTCAGCCGAGACCCGCATATGGTATAACCCTGACCTTAAAACAAGAAACTTCATGCTCCCAAGCATACTGGGATTAGTACTGATGGTTATTACTTCCATATTAATGTCTATGGCTGTTGTTAAAGAGAGAGAAATTGGAACACTTGAACAGTTAATAGTTACGCCAATTAAGCCGTATCAGTTGATAATTGGGAAACTTGTTCCATTCATAATGCTTGGATTTGTTGATGTGTTGTTAGTTCAGGGTGTAATGATTTTTTGGTTCGGAATTGCAATACGAGGCAGTTTCTTATTCCTTCTTTTTGCATCATTTCTTTTTGTCCTTTCCACTTTGGGAATCGGGCTTTTTATAAGCACAATATCCAAAACCCAACAGCAGGCTATGCTTGTGGCACAATTTGCCGTAATGATGCCGATGATTTACTTATCGGGTTTTTCATTTCCAATTGAAAATATGCCGAAAATAATTCAATATATTACATATGGCATTCCGCTAAGATACTATATTACAATCCTTAGGGATGTAATACTAAAAGGGAGCTCATTTACCGAATTGATTCCGGAAACAGTAGCACTATTTTTTATGGGAACTTCCATATTACTTTTCAGTGCCTTAAGATTTAAGAAACGGCTTGAATAAAGTTATAAAGTTGTAAGGTTATAAGGTATAAAGTTATAAGGTTGTAAGGTTATAAGGTATAAAGTTATAAGGTTGTAAGGTTATAAAGTTATTAAACAGATTGCTTACGGTTTTTTGCCTGTAACCCCTAGCATAAATAACACGCCTGTGTAATAACATAGACAGATTAATTGACTATAAAACTTCATTAAAGCCCGTTCTACATTTATTATGTTTCAAACCCGACTGCGGGCCTGCCACTTCGTGGGGCTAAAATATTGCGGGATTCTATGGATTTGCCTTTCCGTAAAAATATCCGGCAACCAGTTTTGTACCGAATATTTTTCTTATTGCGGCACCGGAAACAAACTCCGAAATAATATCGTAATTTGTTTCCTTATTTATTCAATAATATTTTCATAGATTTAAAATCAAAAAAAATTAAATTATATGAAAATTTTATTCACATTACTATTATTAAACATGACTATATTTTCTCAAGAAGTTGAATGGCAAAAAGTTGCCTCCGACTTAAATTTTCCTGAAGGCCCCGCCTGGAATTATGATAATACTCTATTTGTTTCCTCTTGTTATGGGGGCTTTATCGCTAAGATACAAAATGATTCCTGTACTAAACTTATTACGGCTTCAGACAACCCATTTACATTAAAACAGACTAACGGACTTACAATCAGTCGCGATGGTTACATTTTTGCCTGCGAATATGGAATTGGGGCAATTTTACGTATTTCACAGGATGGGGTTTCAGAGATATACTCCGGTGGTTATAACGGAACTAAATTTAACAGGCCAAACGATATTGCATTTGATCAGGATGGGAATGTTTATTTTACTGATCCGAAATCCTATGATCCGGCTTTGCCTGACGGAAGAGTATTTAGAATAGATAATAAAACCAAAGAAGTAAGAGTTGTAGCAGAAAATATCGCATTTTCCAATGGGCTTGCATTTTCTCCAAACGGCAAATATTTATTTGTATGCGAATCTGCAAAAAATCAGATTATCATATTTGATGTATTGCCAAATGGCAGCCTTGGCGAACGATCTGTATTTGTAAAGCTTCCGGGTGGTGATCCTGATGGAATTGCATTTGACGTTGACGGTAATTTATATGATGCTCATTTTGGAGGAGGTCATATTTACGTAATTTCTCATTAAGGAAATATTTTAAAAAAGATTAAAACTCCAGGGA
>JAUZPC010000126.1 GCA_030706105.1 Bacteroidota bacterium
CGAACTAATTTTTTGTGTGGCAATCGCTACAGTTCATTTCTGTTAAAGCCTTCCCTATTTCAACCGGGTGTTTGTATTCCAAGCCGGCTGCCGAATACATTGGAGTTTCATTTTCATATTGTTGAGAGATGATAGTATGACACAAGTTACAATCTTTAGAAATCACTTTCCCATCAGAGCTTTTATGAAGACCGTCATGGCACCTGAAGCACCCCGGGGCAAACATATGCCCGACCTGCATAGGGTATTTCCTCCAACTGACCCCCATCTCCGGGAAATAATTCCGTTCATAAATATGCTTAAGCTGTTCTACTGCCTCTGATATGCCATTCCGCTGATTTTTATAAACATCAGGATAATTAGTCCTGTAGAAATCTTCCACTAAAGCTTTTATCCCTTCCAAGCCCTCTTGCTTGCTTTTGTATGTTTTGTCCAAAGCCTGGAGACTGATACTTTTTATGTAAGGAAGCTCTTTTTTTATCAAGCCGATTGACATGTAGTTATTAACGGATACAGATGAAGGATTGTAAATATGAGCAGGATGATTATGGCAGTCTATACAATCCATTGTCCTGATTTCCAATTTACTTAATTCTTCCTTTGAAGGTAAATTCTTTGTAGTTTTAAAAACTATGTCCTTACCATCCTTCACTCTTTTTATTACAACCGGAATTTCCATCCTTTTATCATCTGATGAAATATATCTGACTTCATTTTCTAAATTAACATGCCAATGGATACCGGATGTTAATCCTGTTTCCGGATTACCTTCGCCAATTTTAAGCGCCAGTTTAATTGTCCACTTTGAGTTATTCTCATCATTTAAAAAATAACTGGTAGTTCTGAGTTTTTCATTATAAAATTTCTTTGTCCAATGGCATTGTTCGCATGTTTCTCTCGCCGGCCTTAAATTATGAATTGGAGTAGGTATAGGTCTTGGATATTTGTTAAATAAAACCGAATATACCTGATAACTTCCGGATAGTTTTGATTTTACAAACCATCCTGTTCCCGCCCCTATATGGCAGGTTACACAGCCAACTTTGGAGTGCGGGGACCCTTGATATGCATTATATTCCGGTTCCATAACTTTATGGCAAACCATCCCGCAGAACTGGTCTGATTCGGTATATTCATAGGCCTTGAAACTCCCGAAAGCAGTAAATACTAACAGTAATATTGTTCCGCATACAAAGAAAAGAAAAGCAGTGCGATGCTTTGGATTATTTAAATCTATTACAGGAAGAACGGCAGTGGGTTTACCCGATTTAATCCTTTTATGTTCTCTATAAATACCATATGCAATTAAAAGCAGTCCAAACACCAAAGCAGACGGGAGAATAATAAATGTAATAATGCCCATATAAGGATTTTGATCTTTTGCAAAAATATCAAGAATTATCAAGAAAAGTATAAGCCCAAAGCTTATAGCAGATATTACAGCACCTGCCATAGTTACAGGATTATAAACCGAGTCAGGAAATCTCTTTTTCATAAAATTCAATCCTTATAATTCACATCATCATTTATCATCACTTTCATCTTTTGTACTTTCACTTTTACCATTATCAACGGTTGGTTTACTAATTTTACTCTTTTCTTCATCCTCCATAATTTTCAATAATTCCAAAGGATGTTCTTCCATCATTTCGGACTCAGACAACGTACCGGTAAGCCAAGCCAGATTCATAGGATAAGCATCAGGATTAAAAATTATAAAATAAAAATGCCAGACTACTATTGCTAAAAAGGCAAGCCATGCCTCATAATAGTGAATAGTCCTAGCGATGTCATAACCAAGTTTTGAGAAAAGCCCAATAAAAGTATTATCGAACCACATTAAAACTCCGGTTAATGTCATAACAATAGTGCCCCAAACGAGCGCCCAGTATTCGCTTTTCTCTATATATGTGAAACGACCGAACTTAGGTTTTGTTTTGGAAAACCCAAAATTATATTTGAATACGGCGATTGCATCAGTTAAATCACTAAACCGAGGCAAGAGATCATATATTAGACTTCTTCCCCGCTTTGTGAAAATAACATAAACCAAGTGATACAAGCACGACGTTACCATTGCAACGGCAGCAGTCCGATGTATAATGCTTCTAATTTCAAATAGGTTCTGGCTTAATCCACGAATACCCACAACCCACCACGCATCGGGAAACCTTAACATAAAGCCGGTAATTACAAGCACCATAAAACTTACCGCCATTGATATATGCTGTATTCTTTCACTTACACTCATTCTTAAATAAAGATGATGCCCAAGATGTTCCTCATGGATATAGCCTTTCCGAATAAGAATTCTCCTCCTGGATTTTTTAATAAAATCAGCAATATTGTGAATAAACATACCGCCAATAATTACTATAATCAGAATTATATAAGAAGTTGATATCCAATACAGAGCCGGTTCTGTCTTTGATGTAACATTTAAGTGTACAAAGCCCTCTGCGAATCTTTGATTTGCACCGGGATGACATCTGCCGCATGTTTTGGCAAGATTCCTTTTATTAACTCTTGAAGTTGGATCGCTTGAAGGTTTAATATCATGCGCTCCGTGGCAGCTTGCGCAGTTAGCAGCAGAAAGAGAGCCGCCTTTTACTGCAAGTCCATGATAACTTTCGTCGTAGGATTCAATTCTATTAGTTGCTATCCCATACTTTTCATTTAATTTTACTGAACCGTGACAAGGTGAACAAACCTGACGGGAAAGATTTGCAAATGCAACAGGTGATTTTGGATCATTATGCTTTAATATATTATGCTCACCATGGCAGTTAGTACAAACCGGCGCATCCATATTCCCTTTACTTACCGAAACACCATGAATGCTTGATTTATATTCTTCGGCAATTGCACTATGGCACTTACCGCATGTGTTTGGTAAATTTAACCTATTAACTGAGGAAGTAGGATCTGAGCCATTTTTCATATTATGCGGTGTATGGCAGTCAATACATCCGGCAGCTTTATCATTACCGTTAGTAATTGCTTTACCGTGAACACTCGTTTCAAACGATTTTACAAAATTTGCCGAAGGCGATGATTTATCTCTAATATCTGTATTATATTGGTGGCAGGACAAACATAATTTTTCCTGGACTTTTTTAAGTTCGACTGCCGACATATTTTCAGATGGTCTTACTATCGGATTCTTATGACAAGTTAAGCACGTCGGGGCCCCTTCAACTTTATTAATAAACGCCTTATAATGTGCTGAAGTAATATAAACTTTTTTTTCTGCTGTATGACAGTCCCCGCAAGCCTGCGTCAAATTTATAGTATTAAATTTTGAACCGGACTGTCTTGGCGATACGACATCATGAGTTCCGTGGCATTGCTTGCATGAGACATCAATTCCGCCTGCTATTCCCTTTGCCTTAAGTATCTGAGGATGAAAAGTATGCCTTGCCGGTGCATCTTTATGGCACATTTTGCAGTCAATCGGTTCTATCTTTTCCTTATGCGGAATGTTCCCCGCATCAAAATTAACATGACAGGAAATACAGGAAAGTTTTTTATGAGTTGATTTAAGAAGTATATTTTGATTAATAAAAATTGATACAGTCTTTCCCTTTCTTTCCATAGTTAAAGAGCTGTCACTATGGCATGATAAGCAGTCTTCATTTGTCTGAGCCGCAACCGGATAGTAGCAGAAAAAGGTAATGGCAAAAAAGATGAAATAGCCAATATTACTTTTTGTTGTGCTGTAATACTCTTTCAATTTAATCTCCGATCACTTGTTACCGATTAACATTTATTTCACATTTGGCAGCCGACACCTCAGTATAATGCTAAGAAATAGCTACTGGAAAAATACTTATCTTATCAGAAATCAATGTATTTAATTTCATTAATTATTATGATAAAAGCAAATGGATTAACGCACATCAGAGTATAAGGGATCACAGTTATTTTGAGCCCGTATCTTCAATCGGATTTTTTCCGGTTAGTTAGGTGAAGAGAAAGCAAAGGAATAACAACAAAGTATCGTTTTTATATGGAAGAAATGTTTTCATTTTTACAGACTTGCACATTACCAAAACAATGATTGGTTAAAATTTACAGCTTAGCAGGATATAAAAAAGCCCCTGCAATTATTAATTACAGAGGCATTGTATAAACAAAAAAAGATATTATTCTAAGAACCTGTGTTTCAGGTTTAGCATATCTCTGCTGGTAAGGACACCAAGCACTTTATCTTCATCATTAACAACCGGAATTGCTCTAAGGTCGTACCTTTTAAACATCTCTATTGCTTCAGAAAGGTTATCATCTTCATTAAGAGTTATAACTATATCAGTCATAATATCAAGCAAAAGGAAATTATCTTCAGCCATCAATACTTCTTTAATATCCACAACTCCGGCTAATTTACTTTCTTCATCAAGAACGTACAGGTAAGTAATAACATCTTTATCCTTTGCAGTTTTCCTGTATATTTCCAAAGCTTCACCAACGGTTTGCTTAGGGGTAAATGTTAAAAAGCTTAACGTTGTAAAATTGATAATATTTTCTTCCTGTTGCTCCAAATTTGCTTTTACTTTTTCCTGATTTTCAGCATCAAGCATGCTTACAATAATATCTCTTTCGTCGGACGGCAATACAGCCAATATGTCCGCGGCCTGAGCCGGCGTCATATCATTAATAAGTTTGGCGGCCTTCTCTTTAGTTAAAGCTATAACAATATCTCTCTGTACATTAGGATCAATCTCTTCCAAAGTATCGGAAGCATGCTCAAGTTCAAGGTTATCAATAATATCAACACGTTGTTCCGGCTCTAATTCCTCAAGGATGTCAGCTAAATCAACAGGGTGCATATCTGAAAGCTTTTCCTTTAGAACATTTAACTTTATGTTCCCCTTAAAGCTGCTTATATGTTCAGGCAGCGGCTGAATGTACGTCCATGAAATAATTTGTTCGCTGATATCTTCATTTTTATAAATAAGATTTGCTAACCCCTTTAATCCGACCCTTCTTAAACGTCCATATTTACTTAGATCAACCTCACTGACAAGCAGTCTGCCATTTACTTCAACTAGTTTTATATCGTAAACAACCTCTACCTCCCTGCCTTCCACGTCTAAAACTTTTTTATCTAAGATATAGTCTTTAAGCAGAATTTTTTCTTCTGCAGCATTGTTAATATAATTATTCAGGTCGCCATTATTTATATCAATTTTTTTTGAACTCCAATCAGCAACTAAATTCCAGGGTATAACAAGCGGGGGGCGCCCGAACTTTCTTGTAATATAGAGATGGGTAACTTCCGGGAGCCTGCCGGTTTCTACAATTACAAAATCGTTTAATTTACCGTCAACAACATGACCCTTAACAGATAATCTGGCACCTAAAATTTCACTTAGGAAAACATTTTTTTCAAATGTGACTGGTTTATTTCCGTTAATTACTTCCATCATTCTGCCTTTCCCGTAATAACAACGATAATAAATTTATACACAATTATAACGATAAGAGCCATTAAATAGACCCTTAATACTACTAATGCTATTCTTACAACCGGTTTACTGCTTGTATGAGGAGTACGGTATTTTTCGTTAATAATGTTAACCTGCTTTGCCGTATTGTTAAAAATATTTTTAATACCATTTATAAAAAATTCATAAAACTTTTTAAACATTTGCATACCTCATCAAAATATGTGTGGGAAAATAGTAGTAACTGCATATAGTGTTGAAACTATAATAATTAGTCCTACTATAGTAAAATTAATAATATTCTGAGTTAATGTATTGGCATATTTGCCCATAATCTTTTTATCATTTAAAAGGATAAGCAAAAACACCAAAGCAGCCGGCAATAAAGTAACTGCAAGCACCTGCACAAACAGAGTAATTATCCCAAGCGGGGCATTTGGAATAAGCACTACACCTCCGGCAGTTAATAAAGCAAACATATATGTAATATAAAACCACGGAGCTTCTTTGATTTTTAAGTTCAATGAATGCGCCCATCCAAAGACCTCACCAAAGGCCCAAGAACTTGCTAAAGAAATACATATGGCGCCCAAGAATCCGGCGTCAAATAGACCTATTGCTAAAAGGGTCCCTAAATGATTATTTCCGTGAGAAAGGAAATAATGAGCGGCATCTGCGGCACTCTGAATTTCATTTGCGCCTGCGTGCCCGAACAAGGCTGTACCGGTTGTAACTATGCAAAACATTGCAATTAGAACCGTAAATGTGGAACCGACAAAAGTATCCACTTTACCCCAGGGTATATCTTTTTC
Source organism: Bacteroidota bacterium (assembly GCA_030706105.1). Classification (GTDB taxonomy): domain Bacteria; phylum Bacteroidota; class Ignavibacteria; order Ignavibacteriales; family Ignavibacteriaceae; genus JAUZPC01. The sequence goes on from JAUZPC010000126.1 coordinate 6,260, forward strand.
AAGCATTCCTTTATCTACAACTGCACTTTGCTGAAAGAAAATCATCCAGGGGGCAATTGTTGTTCCAATGTTAGCCATTAAGAAAAAGAATATCTCATTAGAAAACTTGCCTCCGGGGATTGAGGGTATAAATGTACCGCTTAATACCTGTGAGACAGTAGGATTAACAATAAAAGCTGCCGGGATATAGACTAAGTTAAAGGCACAAAACAAGAAAGCAATCTTTTCCCAGGTCCAGTAGCTTCCCTGTAAAACCATTAAAAACATAATAATTGCAACAACAAGAACAGTTATGAAGGGTGGTATATGAAAAATTGAAAGAGCTGCAGTCATACCAATAAACTCTGTTACCAGAGTAAGCCAATCTGTAAGAATTAAATCAATTAATGAGAACCATCCCCAAAAAGGACCGAAACCATAGAAAATAGATTCTGCATGACCTTTTTTAGTAACAGCACCAAGTCTAACAGTCATTTCCTGCACAAAATATGCAACAGGCAGCAACAGCAGAATGAACCATAACAGTTCATACTTATATTTTGCACCGGTAACGGCATAAGTAGTAATACCACCCGCATCGTTATCGGCAAGCATAACAATAAGACCGGGTCCGGCAATTATAAAGTAAAGCTTTAGGGCTTTGATTATTTTTCTAAATCTGTAGAATAATTTTGCCCATATATTCATTTTCACCTCAGAGCGTTATGAGTTTTTGAATAAATATTTTTGAAAGTGAACAATGTTCTTCCAATAAAGATAAGTGAAAATTTAGCTAAATAAGGCAGTATAGCTGTTGCGGAAATAATACAGACCTAACGGAAGTACTATTTTAGCACATTTAATAATTATTGCTTATGTTATTATTTTTATTTAAAAAGGATTAAGAAGAAAGGTCTTAAGAAAGGCAGCTTGTCGGTTTTTACATTTCAGCAGGCAAACCCAAAGATTCTTCTTCTTTAATATACTGCATCAATTCATTGGTTTTAGATAAAATTCGCTTATCTCCGCCAGAATCGTCCATTGAATCTCCAAAGTTTGTTATTTAATTTATTTATGCAAAAATAACACTTTAATATTTAAATTCAAACAACTTGGGCTTGAATGTTGAGGTAAAAATCAGGATACAAAGGAATATTGAGTCTATTCCCTGCTTTTAAAACATTCGGAGAAAATAAAATTATTTGTCCGGGAATGTGGGGGCTTTAGAAAAGGAGTGAACTTAGCTTGACCTGAAAAGTGTTATTTGAGAATTGGCATATCCTTTAAACACCTAGTGTACCGATAAAACCATTCACCGGTACTCTTGATAGATAATAAACCATAATTCTAAGAAAAAATCTTTACTTCATTAAAATCATTTTTTTAGTCTCTACAAATGACTTCTTCCCATCCAGTGAAGAGGC
>JAUZPC010000127.1 GCA_030706105.1 Bacteroidota bacterium
AGGTGTTTTATGTTAAATATTACTGAATATGGGGAGGCGGATATTCAGTAATAATACAACGATTCTTATTTGAAATTTTGTGATTTTACTTTACAACCACCATTTTCTTTGTTTTATTAAAGTTGTTTATCTTTATTGAATAAAAATACACACCTGAACTAATATTTCTGGCATCCAGTTGATAGGTATAATTGCCGGCTTCTATATATTTATTAACAAGTGTTGCAACCAAACGCCCTAAAATATCATATAACTTTAATGTTACTATCCCCGGGCTGTTTACGCTATACCTGATGTTTGTAATGGGATTAAAAGGATTGGGATAATTCTGGAAAAGCCCATATTCAGAAGGCAATACCACTACAGATACTGAATCAGAGAAACGGTTTTTCCCAAAAACATCTATCTGTTTAAGTCTGTATTTAACTTTTACGTTAGGATATTGTATGCTGTCATAAAACAAATAGGTTTTTGAACTGCTGCTATTTGGGTCGCCCTTTAAAAACCCTATTGCTGTCCATGCGCCGCTTAGTTTCCTTTCCACTTCAAAACCGGAGTTGTATTTTTCATACTTGTTTTCCCACTTTAATTCAACTTTATCAAAGACGTTATTGCAAGTAAAAGAATTAAGTTCCAGCGGCCAGATATCTAATGTTGAAACTTTTATGCTGTCAGTATTGCTTTCACTGGTATTTCCGTTGGAATGGACAATTATCTGATAGTATATCGTGAGTGTGTCATATTTTCTTAAGGAGTCAGGAAGAGCAGACAGATTGTCCGTAAATAAATTGACCGGGGAAGTGACGGAATCTATTGTAACAAAGGGCAAAGTGCTGACTGTCTTTCTCCTAACACAAACTGCGGATACATCAGAAGTATTATTATCCCAGTTGACTACAGCAGAGTGATTATTAAATTCAGGTTTCCCTAACCATGGCGGGGGGGCTCCGGTTTTGGACGTATTCTTTCTTAATTCCATACCGCTTAATTTAACAAATCCTCCGGAACTGGGAATGTATGCAATGGTCATTGATAATATTACTTTTGAATTTTTATCCGGAATTATTAGTTGGGTCTTTCCGTTAACTGAATTCAGCAAATCATATTTTGTCCATGTTGTATCTTTAATTACAAATTTGAATGAGATGCCTTCCTGTACTTCGTTATACCATAGTTGTAAATCAACTTCGGTTTTAGGTGTCCCTTTTGCCCAAAAAGAAAAATAATTGTCACCTTTTTCAACACCTCCCAGCCCTTCAATCTGAAATATCAGTATCCTTGCATCAATTGGTGATGTAACGGATAAGCTTCTATTTGATGAAATGGGAACTCCGTCTAAAGTGTCCAAAACAGTGCTGCCCCCCAAAGAAAAGCCGTCGGGACGTTTGTTATTATCTATGTCAACATCTAATTTCGGCATAACGTTGCAATATGGGTTTTGTGGGGTACGATATAAAATATCGGCCCATTCAGTATATGTCCTTACCGGTATGGAATTAGCCTTGCACCAAGCGAGCAGACTGTCGGTCCTGTTTATATAGTTATCCCAGCCCCCAAATAAATCCCAAAAATGCGAGTGCCCAAATGAAACAATATGCCGTGCTGCTCTGTCGGCAATAATTGTTTTAACACTATCAAGGGGCCAGAAATCTTCACAAAAGTCTCCCCAGTCCATACTATATGCTTTATCAATTATAGGGTCATATTCGTTAAAGAACTTATAAGATGCTTCCGGGTAAACAGCGCCGCTTTTATAACCCATGGTCCCATAAGTCAAACTTACATCATCTCTATTTACTTGCGGGAAATAGCCGCCGGGCTGAATCCAGCAAATTGGCGGATCGAGGTCGCTTTGGCTGCAAAGTTCCAATGTCCTTTTTGCCATAAGCATTAAGCCTGGATGCGACATATGTACATCATAGCTACCCATCTTATAGTATTCTAAATTCTGCATAGGTGCCAAAGTTATATCTTCTCCCCAAAAATCCTTCAGGTTGAGAATTGTATCAGGGTCAGAAGGATTAAAGTTTTTTATATCCTTGGAATCAAAAGTATATAGTGCGTTTAATGCCGGAATATAAAAAGTATTCATAGCCCCGGGATTATGGAACTCTCCGTTGTTTACGCTTATAATAGTATTTCCGCTAATATTTATTCTTCCTTCGTCTTTATATGTAGTGTCAGATAACTTTTCAATGGCTATGCAGATTTTTTTCTTGTCAGCTAAAATATGATCAACACCAGCCAGTCCATAATAAGAAGAAACATCATCAACCAAAAAATACTTTGTGTTATGGTCAGGTGTGTGATCAGCCATTTCGTTTCCCAGAGAGCGCAGATATTTTATTGTGCCCGGCAGTCCTTCAAATTTAGCAAGTTCACTATGGCCCATGTTTATGGCGAATGTAAAGTTGAAGCCATATTTTTTAAAAATACCGGCGTATTGTGTAAAATTAGCGACCGAATGATTATCATCAACGCGAAATCCTATTCCGGCAGTTTTGTTTATAATTGGTTGTGCGTTAAGTGCATAGATGCAAAGAATGGGAACTAAGATGAATAATAGTAATTTTTTTAAATTTATTTCAAACATTGCATTAGTAATAAAAAGAAAAAATTACTTATATGTATGCATAAGTCATATTTTGTATTATATGGTAACTTTGCATTAAACATCATTTACATTAATTATGTGAAGAAATATACGCATATAAAATGATTAAATAATTTTTTTTTTGTGTGTCAATAGTCAAGTAAAATAAAAAAAGTGAGCGTCAGATACTTTCAGTGAATATCATAAGCAAAATTAAGTCATCTCATATTAAGTGCTTTAAATTGTAATAGTTAACCAGATAGAACGCACATAAAAGGATGTTGAGAATCTCTACAAAAAAAAATCTGCTGAATTAAAAAAAATTATTCCGTATATTGCAATCAATTAAATAATAATAACATAAACATTGGTACAAAATAAGAACAAGCATAGAAAGGGCAGTCGCTAAAAAATAAAAATTTAGAGGAACGTCCGGACTTCACAGAACAAAGCGCCGGGTAACACCCGGTGGAATAGTATAATACTATTTCTAAGGAAAGCAGCACAGAAAAGATACCGCCCCATTAATAATGGAGTAAGGGTGAAATGGCAGGGTAAGAGCCTACCGCGGCATTAGTAATTTTGCCGGTTCTCTTAAGAGAATTGTCCCGCTTTGCGGGATGACGTGCTAAGCCCCGCTTGAAGCAAGATCAAATAGGGAAGTATTCTATGCCGTAAGGTATAGGCAGAGTTGTTCGCTCTGGTGCTTTCGGGTAGATCGCTATAATCTATAAGTAATTATAGATAGAGATAAATGATTGCCGCCCCTTAATTGGGGAACAAAATCCGGCTTATATTTTTATGCGTGTTCTTATTTATGACCACTTCTCAGATGGGATAATATGCGCCAAAAGCGATGGAGGTTTAATACTCCAAATCCTGAAGTTGTCTCTTTTTTAATGCAGAAGATTAATATCTCCGAAGCTATGGCCAATATTCTGGCACTTAGGAATATTAATACATTTGAGGAAGCTGAACGCTTTTTTAACTCTGATTTAAAAAATTTATACGACCCTTTTTTAATGGATGGTATGGACGTCGCCATCGACAGAATTATCTCGGCAATAAATAACAAAGAAAAAATTTGTATTTATGGGGATTATGATGTTGACGGAACCTGTTCAGCCGCTGTCTTATATCTCTTCCTTAAAGATATTAAAGCCGAAGTCTTTTATTATATTCCTAATAGAATGACTGAAGGGTATGGAATATCTAATATGGGTATTGATATTGCCGGAGAGAAAGGAGCTAAATTAATTGTCTCTGTTGATTGCGGTATTACGGCAATTGAGCCCGTTGAATATGCAAAGAGCAAAGATATTGATATCATTATTAGCGATCACCATCATCCAAAAGACGTTTTACCTGACGCTTTTACGGTTTTAGACCCATTAAAGCCGGGTTGTAAATATCCTGCCAAAATTTTGTCAGGTGCAGGTGTTGCATTCAAAATAGCTGATGCTCTTACAAAAAAAATGAATCTTGGAAATATTCACTATCAGTATTTGGATTTAGTTGCAATTGCAGCAGCAGCAGATATTGTACCCATGGTGGATGAGAACAGAATATTGGTTACTGAAGGAATAAAAATAATAAACTCAAATCCAAGACCGGGCCTGAAAGCGCTAATAGAAAGTTCAGGATTAAACAGAAATAATGGGTACTCTACAAACAGACTAAATTCTTCTCAAATAGTTTTTATTTTAGCCCCAAGGATAAATGCAGTAGGTCGTCTTGGAAGTGCAGAGCGCGCGGTAGAACTTCTGATTGCTAAAGATATGGTTACAGCTCAGTCGCACGCTAAAGTACTTGAAGAAGAAAATAAAAAAAGAAGAAGCGAAGACCTTAAGACCTTAACTGATGCGGAAGCAATGGTTAAATCCAATGTAAATTTAGAAACTGACAAATCCATAGTTCTGCATCAGGACGAATGGCATCAGGGCGTTGTTGGGATTGTGGCTTCCCGGCTGGTTGAAAAATTTTACCGTCCGACTGTAATGCTTACAACGGTTGACGGAATAGCAAAAGGTTCTGCCAGAAGCGTTCCGAACTTCAATATTTACAATGCCCTTAAGGAGTGTGAGGACCTTCTTATACACTTTGGAGGTCATCAGGCAGCTGCCGGTTTAGCAATTGAAATAGAAAATATTAGTAAATTCAGGGAAAAGTTTAATCAAATTGTTACTTCTACTATTACTGAAGAAGATTTATCACCTGAAATTTCAATAGATACTGTAATAAAACTTGATAAAATTACGGAAAAGTTTTATAATATTTTAGTAAGAATGCAGCCTTTCGGTCCCGGTAACATGAAACCGGTTTTTTGTGCCAAAGGTGTTAATGTTGTTTACTCTCCAAGATGTTTTAAGGATGTTCATCTCGGTTTATCTGTCAGGCAGGATAATTTGATTTTGGACTGTGTTGGTTGGAATATGGGTTTTTATTGTAAACAAATTAATGTAAATTCCAAGCTGGATATTATATTTACAATTGATAGACAGCCGAATAATAAGATTCAATTAATTCTTAAAGATTTAAAAATAAATTAAAAAAAATAAACAGGAGTTAGTATGTCAGGTCACTCAAAATGGGCCACAACTAAAAGAAAAAAAGCAGTAATCGACTCGAAACGCGGAAAAATTTTCACTAAATTAATTAAAGAAATAACAATAGCGGCTCGAGACGGGGGCGGCGATCCTAGTGGTAACCCAAGATTGAGACTTGCTATTGATAATGCCAAGGGCGTTAATATGCCTGCTGACAATATTGAACGTGCTATTAAAAAAGCTACCGGCGAGATGGAAGGCCAGGTTTATCTTGAGCTGATGTATGAAGGGTATGCAACTGCTGGAATTGCTGTTATTGTTGAAGTTGCTACGGACAATAAAAACAGAACAGTTGCCGAAGTAAGACACTTATTCAGCAAATATGGTGGCGGAATGGGTGAAAGCGGTGCTGTCGCCTGGATGTTTGATAAAAAAGGCGTTATTACTCTGCCCAGACAAGGTAAAAGTGAAGACGATATGATGGAGCTTGTTCTTGATGCAGGTGCTGATGAATTATTGACAGAAGATGAATATTTTGAAGTTCAAACCGATGTCCCTTCTTTTGAAACAGTTAGAAAAGCTATTCTTGAAAAGTCTTTGACTGTTGATAATGCTTCTTTACAATGGGTAGCTAAAAATACAATAAAAGTTTCAGGTGAAGATGCAGAAAAAGTTATGAGACTTATTGACGTATTAGAAGATAACGATGACGTTCAAAATGTTTATACTAATGCGGATTTTGACGAAGACGAAATAAAATAGTTATAAAGTTTACAAAGTTGAAAGTTAGAAGATTTGTAAGGTTGAAGGTTCAGGGAGAGCTGAGCCTTCAACTTTTTGCACAGTCAGACAATTCATCCCCTGATATAAAGGATTATCAGCCTGATTTCTTTATGTTCAATAAACTATTTGGTTACTAATTGTTTTTTTAATGAAAACTGATTACTAAAAAATTATGATTATATTAGGAGTTGATCCCGGTACTATTTTCTCCGGATACGGCGTTATTGAATATAACGGAAATAATCTGAGTTATTTGCATAGCGGATTAATTAACCTAAATTCTAAAATATCTCTTTCGGCAAAATTGGAAATAATTTACTCCGAACTTTCTTCAGTTATCAAAATTTATCAGCCTACCGATTTCTCAATCGAAACTTCTTTTTATGGTAAAAATGTGCAGTCGGCCATGAAAATTGGATATGCCAGAGGCGTTTCTCTTTTGGTAGCTGCGCATAATAAGTTAAACACAGGTGAATACTCACCGCGTGAAATAAAAAAATCAGTTACAGGTAAAGGGGCGGCATCTAAAGAGCAGGTTAGTTTTATGATTAAAACTCTTCTTCATATAGATGTCTCCAAGCTAAAATTTGATGAGACAGACGGTTTGGCTGCTGCAATCTGCCATGCATTTAATTCAAAGCCTGCTGCTGCAAAGAAAAATGGCGGATGGAAATCTTTTATTGAAAATAACCCGGAAAGGATTATAGGCGGCATATGATAGGTTATTTAAAAGGTAAAATTCTCAAATCTAATCCATCTAAAATTATTGTTGATGTTAACGGTGTCGGTTATCTGGTCTTTATTTCTATAAATACTTATGAAGAAATAAACCAGAAACCGGAAGTTGAGCTTTTTATTCATACCAGCGTTAAGGAAGACTCGATTACTCTATTCGGATTTTCTAAAGAAACTGAAAAAGAAATGTTTGAGCTCTTAATTGCCGTAAACGGCATAGGCCCTAAAACTGCACTGGGCATACTTTCGGGAATAAGAATTCAGGAGCTTAAAGAAGCGATTATTAATAATAATATAAACAGAATAGTTGCAGCCCCGGGTATAGGCAAGAAGACGGCAGAAAGATTAGTGCTTGAGCTAAGGTCTAAGATAGATCTTATACCAACTACGGGAACAGGAACTGATATCTCTTATGGCACAAAATCAGAAGCAATTCTGGCATTGACTACATTAGGGTACAATACAAAAATTGCGGAAAAGGCGGTCAGGGACATATTAGACAAACTGCCAAATCTTTCTCTTGAGCAGCTAATAAAATCCGCATTAACAGCGCTGAATAATTAATGTTCAGTGCTTTCACACAAGAGGTATAGTACCTTTGACCCTACTCTTCTCAGATTACATTTCTGTATTAGATCTTAAATATTTATTGCTTTTCTAAAAATAATACTGTATTTTCGTTCAGGAACACTTGATTCTATTTATTTAATAAAAAATTAGGAAATAAAAAGATGAAAAAGTTGTATCTGATTATAGCAATGTCTCTTTTCCCTTTAGCCATTGATGCTCAAAACCCAGAGTGGGTTAATTATATGAATGGGCTGAAAGTTAATTGTATATCTTCGGAAGCAAATCTAATTTGGATCGGGACTATAGGTGGATTAGTAAAAATCGATAAAACTACTGGAGAGAAAACTTTTTATAACAAAGCAAATTCTGCTCTGCCTGGCAATAGCGTTAATTCTATATCTAT
>JAUZPC010000128.1 GCA_030706105.1 Bacteroidota bacterium
GAAAACGTTTCAAATTATTCGTGCGGTAAATGTGATAAGTGCCTGGCGGGAAGTCCCGAAATTATTTCTGAACAGGCAGATACTTTTGTTAAAGAGAAACTTCTAATCTCATTAAATATTATAGACAATCCGGTTGCTGAAAATGTTTTAATAAATATTCTGCTTGGTAAATCAAAAGCGGCTGATTATAATACATTAGAAACATACGGTTCCTGCCTCAATTTTGACAAAGGCAGTCTGCGGCAAATGCTGTTAAGTTTAGTTGACAATAATTATATTCAGAAGAAAAAGAACAGCGCCACAAAAGTTGAACTGGCTCAGAAGGGATTCAATTTTCTTAAAGAAAATGATTTGCTTTCCAAAGGAAAAGAAAAGAGATTTAACTTTCATGAAGATTTGGAATTATTCAACTCGCTTAGAGAAATAAGGGCAATTGCAGCAAAAAAATTCATGCAGGCTGTAAATATTATTTGCCCTGACAATATTTTAAGAGATATCGCCTCTGTAAAGCCGAAGACAACGGCAGAGTTATTTAACATTCAGGGATTTACTGAGAGAATGTTTAACAAAACAGGAAATGATTTTCTTAAGGTAATAAAGAAATATTATGAGCAAAAAGATGCTCCTAAGGATAAGAAAAAGGACATCCCCTCAAATTTGGAAGAAACCCTCAAAATGGTAGAAAAAGGATATTCTTTAGCCGAAATAGCAGAAGCGCGCAATTTAGCAGAAACAGTTATTTCAATGCAGATTGAAAGCATTATTGATTATTACCCGCAATTGAAAACCGACAAGCTTTTTGATAAAGAACTTTTTATTACCGCCACAAGCGAAATTAAAAAAGGATATGGCAATCTTAAAGAATTAAAAGAACGACTCCCCTCCGGAATTGACTATCCCCTTCTAAGAATAGCAGCCGCAAAGGCAAAGCATAATTAGCAATTGCTGATTATATATATACGCAGTTATATACATTTTTTATAAGGGAAATATAACTTTTTATTTGGATGCCCTGCAACGAAATTGTTTCTAAGGATTAAATTTTTTATCTTTAATTTTTTTATTAAACAGCAAAAATTATGGTAATCTTAAAATCAGCAATATTCAATCAATATCCAAATATTGTGTTTGGATTTTCAACTAAAATCGGCAATAATTCCCATTGCAAGCCGCCTTATCATTTTAACATGTCATTATCTGTAGGTGATGATAAAAATTTTGTTGAGCAAAACCGGATTGAATTTTACAAAGAACTTGGTTTGGACCCGGACAATATTGTTTATCAGAAGCAGATTCACACCGATAATATCAAATACGTAGATAAAGCCGGGTTTGCCGGAGAAAGCGATGCCTTGATTACAGACAAGCCCAATCTGGGTTTAGTTGTTGGGACGGCGGACTGTACTCCAATTTTTATGTATGATCAAAATAAACAGATAATTGCAGCAATACACTCGGGCTGGAGAAGCACCCAGAAAAAAATCTTATTGAAAACACTGCACACACTGGCCAATGTTTTTACTTCAAACCCGAAGGATTTAATTGTATATATCGGTCCTTCAATTTCCCAAATGAACTATGAAGTAGGTGAAGAAGTTGCAAAACAATTTAACCAAAACTTTGTGAAAGAAGAAAACAACAAATTTTATCTGGATGTTGCAGGATTAAACTGTAATATACTAATTGAAGAAGGCGTGCCGCAAAAAAACATTCAGCTATCTAACTTTTGCACATATAAAATGAAGAACTTACTGCATTCATACAGGCGTGAAGGTGCAGCTTCCGGCAGGGCTATTGGCGTTATTGCAATGAAGGGATTGAATGGATAGTAAGTTTAAAATAATATCTTTATATGCTCTGACTTGTTTAATATGGGGCGGAACGTGGCTGGCTATCAGAATCTGTCTGGTAGATATGACTCCTTTCTTTTCTGCCGGAATCAGATTTATACTTGCAGCAGTATTTATATATTTATATATGGCCATTAGAAAAGTACCGCTCCCTATGGACAGGACTTCAATAATTTTATACCTGGTGATGAGTATATTTTCATTTCTACTACCCTTTGGCTTAGTATATTGGGGAGAAAAGTATGTACCATCCGGTTTGGCCGCCGTTCTTTTTGCAATTTATCCCTTTGTTGCTGCCATACTTTCGTATTTCTTCCTAAAAGATGAAAAGATAGGTAAATTTAAAATTATAGGGATGATATTATCCTTTGCAGGCATTGTAGTAATATTTTCTGATCAGTTCGGAGGAAAGCTCTCAGATTATTTTCTCGGAATGATTGCAATTACCTTAAGCGGTGTAATGCAGGCAAGCATAGCGGTTACAATTAAAAAATTTGGACAAAAGCTTGATCCGTTAAGCATGAATTTGTTCCCAATGGGTATAGGCGGAGTGCTTATGGTAATAGTGGGGTTCCTTTTTGAGGATTATTCTAAATTAAGCATTACTTTAAATTCCGGAATAGCAATAGTCTTTCTGGCGTTTTTTGGCAGTATAGTTACTTTTACTTCATACTATTGGCTGCTAAAAAGAATAAATATTATTCTGCTTTCATTAGTCTCTTTTATAACTCCAATAATTGCTTTAATACTTGGCTGGGCACTTTCGGGTGAAAAGCTTATAACAATTCACTTTATAGGCTCATTTTGTGTATTAGGAGGAATCTTTTTTGCTGTATTTGATAATTTGACGCCTAATAAAGTAGTAAAACAGTAATAAAAAGCAGCGACTACATTAAATCAACAAAGGGAATTAAGGATTACCATATTTAGAATCTGTTCCTCCTCGCGGTATTCCTGCCCAATAAACGGCGTTTACTAATAAAGAATGTCCAATTTGATCTGTATAATTTTAACAGATATTATTTTACATTTGCTATGTAATTAATTATGGTTATTAATGTTAAATATAATTAGAATAAAAAGAGCCGTCTTTTATGGCTACCACGGAGTACTGACAGAAGAACAAAGTGTAGGCGGTAAATTTGAAGCAGACATTGATTTGTATACAAATTTCAGCTCAGCATCAGAACATGATTCTCTTAAAGAAACAATAAACTATGATAAGGTATATAAATTTGTTTACAGGCTGGCTTTAGAGCAAAAATATGCCTTAATAGAAACATTGGCAATGAAGATTGCCGATAGTATATTAATAAAATTTGAACAAACAGATAAAGTTGCGGTCAGAATAAGAAAGAACAACCCGCCATTAGGCGGAATTGTTGATTGCGTTGAAGTTGAAGTAATTAAAGACAGAAGTGAATTGAAAGCGCAATATGTTTAGTAACTTGATTTTTGTAAGTTTGGGCTCAAATATTGGAGACAAACTAAAACACCTTGACCAGGCGGCTAACAGTATTAGCGCAGACAAATGCTGCAAGGTTGAAAAAGTTTCTTCTGTATATGAGACCATACCATACGGATACAAAGACCAGGACAATTTTTATAATGCTGCCATTAAACTCAGATCTTCTTATACTTTAAAAGAATTTTATGAATTATCAAAATCTATAGAAAAAGAACTCGGGAGAAATAAAAGAGACAGGTGGGGGCCGAGAGAAATAGACATAGATATTTTATTTTATAACGATTTGATTTATTCTGATGATTTACTTACTATACCGCACAAAGAAATCTTAAATAGGGATTTTGTCTTGGTACCCCTCTGTGAAATAGCTTCAGAGGTAAGGCATCCCGGCATAAATAAAAGAATTTGTGAAATTAAACTTGACGGAATTGAAAAGACTATAATTAATAAAATTCCCGGGAAAATTGAAATTAAATGTGAGTAATATATTGGGCTCAGAAACCGGCATTAAATATATAGCAATTGAAGGAGTAATCGGCTCAGGTAAAACTTCATTAGCATTAAAAATTAAAGAACGATTGAATGCGGAACTTGTCTTAGAACAATTTGAGGCTAATCCTTTTCTTGAGAAATTTTACGGAGACAGGAAGAGATTTGCATTCCAGACACAAATGTTTTTTCTTGTTAACAGATTTAAACAGCAGGAAGTTCTTAATTTAGGCAACCTTTTTACAGATTATACCGTATGCGATTATATTTTTGAAAAAGATAAAATATTTGCATATTTAAATCTTTCAGGTGATGAATTAAAATTGTACGAATCGATATTCCCTTTACTGATACGCAATTTAAAGAAACCAGACGTAGTTGTTTACCTGCAATCCAATATTGACAGGTTAATGTACAATATAAAAAGGCGGGGAAGGAAAATTGAAAGAAATTTAACCCGTACTTATATTGAAGAACTTTCTGAAGTTTATAATAATTTCTTTTTTACATATAACTCTACCCCCTTAATTATTGTAAATTCTTCAGAAATTGATTTTGTTAAAAATGAAAAAGACTTCGATGAATTATTCAAACAGATTTTTAGAGACGACAGGGCTTTTAAAGAATACTTTAAGCCGGAAAAAAGCAGGATTTTATGATTAGATTTATTTTAACATTTATATTTGTATATATTATTTTTCAAGTTGGAAAGTTTGTTATCAAGTTTTTCTTGTCACCCTCTTCTACCCCTAAAAAAACTGAAAAAAAGGTTAACAGCAATTATAAAAACGTAGAAGAAGCAAAGTACATAGATCTTGACGATGACAAAAAAGAATAATTGAAAGAAAAATTATATTGTATTCAAATTTTTTATTAAAAATACTCGAAAAATATTATTCGGTTCCTTTAATTGACGATAAAAACATTGGAATTCCCAAAAGTATTTTAATTATCAGACAACATAACCAGCTTGGAGACCTTTTAGCTTGTGTGCCCCTTTTCAGGGCAATAAAAGAAAAATTTCCCGGTTGTAAATTAACCGTTGTTCTCAGTCCACAGAACTACCAAGGATTATTAAAGAACAAATACATTGATACATTATTTGTATTTGATAAGAAGAAATTGATTAATCCTGATTATTATTTCCGCGTAAAGAAATTATTAAAGAAGGAGTATGATTTAGTAATAGTACCTGTTACTGTATCTATTTCGTTTACAAGCTGCTTACTTTCCCGTTTTGCAAATGCTAAAAAAAGGATTGGTCCATTAATTTTAAATGGAAAAGAAAATAAAGCCTCTTTTTTCTTTAATTACAGAATTGAAATTGACTGGAGAAAACATCCTGACTCCAATGTATCCGAAAGATGCCTTGATATAGTAAGACCATTCGGAATTGACACAACTAACTTCAAATCGGAAATTAGCACTGATAAAAGTGACATTAAAGAAGCAGAGAATTTTCTTTCAAAAATTAATAAAGAGAATAATCCTATTGTTATTGGTCTGCATGTAGGTGCCGGCAAAGAGCAGAATAGATGGTCTCTCATCAAATACTGCGATTTAATAAAGCAGTTGAAAGATAAATACAACCCTGTATTTTTTCTTACATCAACTAACAGTGATTTGGAATCTGTAAGATATGTGCAAAAGAATTGCAAAGGGATTACCCTTCCCGAGTTTTTGAATAAACCGATTTCCGAAGTGGCCGCTTTAATTTCCAAATCATCTTTATTTATCACAAATGACACAGGCGTAATGCATGTTGCCGGGGCTACGGAAACTTCCCAGATCTCAATTTTTGGTCCTACTAATCCCTTTAACTGGGCACCGGTTGGTTCAAACAAACATTTTGTCCGCAAATCAGAACTGATTGACGATATTACCGTTGAAGATATTTATAAACTATCACAAAAAATTTTAGATGAAAAGTTTTTTTAAGAAAAAATACTATGCTGCAATTGATATGGGGACGAACTCTTTTCACCTCATTATAGTTGAAGTAAAAAAGAACGGAACATTCAAAATTGTTGACAGGGAAAAAGTTGTATTAAGGTTGGGTTCCGAATTTGAAGACATCAACAACTGCATATCTCCATCTGAAATAGCTGAAGCAGTTTCAACTTTAAAGCAGTTTAAAGAACTGGCAAATTTTTATGATGCTGAAATTATAACAGCAGCAACTTCTGCCATAAGAGAAGCAGCAAACAGGTTTGAATTTGTTAAAATTGTTAATGAAGAAACAGGAATTAAGATAAATGTTATTGATGGATTAAGGGAAGGTGAGTTAATATTTAAAGGCATAACCAAAGCCCTTAATATTTCATCAAACAAAATTCTTAGCATTGATATTGGCGGCGGCAGCACTGAACTTATTTACTCGGTTAATAACCAAATTGAGTTTATCCGCAGCTTAAAAATTGGGGCTGTAAGATTAACTAAAATGTTTTTTAGAGATTATGTACTGGAACATGAGAAAATAGAGGCCTGCAAAAAATATATTCAGGCAGAAATGAAACTGAATATACAACGCACAAATTATCAAATAGACTTTGCAGTTGGAACGTCCGGCACTATACAATCGGCTGCCAATATGATTGCATACCGGCAATTAGGAAAGGGTATTGCAAACTACAATGGATTTACATTTTACAAAGAACAACTGAATAAAGCTACACAGATTGTATTAGGCTGCAAAACACCGGCAGAGAGGTCTCATTTATCCGGTATTGAGCCTAAAAGAGTTGACATTATCCCCTGCGGATTGATAATTTTGAATATGATTCTTGATGCATTTAAAATTGAAAAAGTTGTAATTTCAGAAAATGCCTTAAGAGAAGGCATAATTCTGAATAAGATAGAAGAAGAAAATCCAAATTTATAATTTAACAGCTATGCCTATGCCATCCCCAATGGGCAAAATTGTGGTCTTAAATTGCTTTAAGCCCATGAACATTTCGTTAAATTCACGAATATAGTTTGTAGAATTAACTACTTTATCAGGAATAACCTCAGCAGCAGTGTAACCATGCCAAAGCAGGTTATCAACAAAAATAATTCCATTATCATTCAGCAGATTAGCTGATATTTCAAATAGCTTCAGATAATCTTCTTTATCAGCATCCAAAAAAATAAAATCGAATTTATTGTAAGAAGGCAGAATATCAATTGCATCC
Organism: Bacteroidota bacterium; assembly: GCA_030706105.1. GTDB lineage: Bacteria > Bacteroidota > Ignavibacteria > Ignavibacteriales > Ignavibacteriaceae > JAUZPC01. The sequence goes on from JAUZPC010000128.1 coordinate 6,981, forward strand.
CCTTCAAGTATATTTATTTTTTTAGAGACTCCGGCTCTTTCAAAATAACTTTTAGCTTTAGCAATGTTTGGTTTACTTTTATCTATGGTAAAAAATTCACTTGAATCCGGCAGTATTTTTGCAATTCTAATAGAAGAATAACCGATAGCCATTCCAATTTCCAAAACTCGTGAAGGATTTTTTATAATAATTAATTGCTCAAGAAAGAAAGCAGCCTGCTTCTCCAATATAGGAACTAAGTTATCCATTGCATACTTTTCCATCTCATCTAAAAGCGGATCATTATTATTTGCAAACTTATTCAGATAATCCAATTGATTCTGATAAATAATATCAGGCATTTCAACTCCTATTGATAAAAGTATTTAAAACAAAAAAGGCAGGTAAAAAATTACCTGCCGAAAAATAAGAAAAAAATCCTAAATAACAGACTCTTTTAAACGTCTTAAAGTTGAGACAACAAAACCCGCAAAAAGGACAACAACGCCTATCCAGACAAAAGAGATGAAAGGTTTAACGCTTGCCGAAATAGAGAGAACGGGGTCCGGCTGAACCTGCATAGTTCCGTTAGGTTTAACAATATCTATTTCAATATTTCCATCAGCGCTAAGTTTTGCC
>JAUZPC010000129.1 GCA_030706105.1 Bacteroidota bacterium
AATTCAACGTTATAAGTACAAACATATTGGGAGCAATTTAATCCATCCCAGATACCGGTGTCTGATCCGAGTACAACAAAGACTTCTTTGGTTTGAGGCAGGAGGCAGAAATTAATTAAAACTAATAGCAGAGTACAATAGTAAAAACGTATCATCGAAATTCACTTTCTTAAAATTTAATTCTAACTGAATAAACTTAAATAAAATATTAAAATTATAAAAGATATAAACGAGGTAAAGGGATTAATTATTCGGGAAGAAAAGGAAAACGTTATTAAAGAGCAATTAATAGAAAAAAGGCAAATTATAATTAAATAACTTGCCTTAAATAAAGTTTCAGAATCAATTACTGAAGTTTAGTGACAATATAATAGCAGAGGGCGGCAATACCGGCAGAAACCGGAATTGTAAGTACCCACGCCCAGACCAGGCCGATGGTTACTTTCCATTTTACTGCTGATAATCTTTTAGTAATTCCTGAACCGATAATACTACCAGTGATTGTATGAGTAGTGCTGACAGGTATTCCGGCTATTGCGGTACCAAATAATGTTAAGGCCCCGGCAGTTTCTGCACTAAATCCTTCAAAAGGTCTTAACTTGGTAATTTTTTGACCAACTGTTTTAACAATTCTCCAGCCGCCGGAAAGAGTACCTAGTGCAATTGCCCCATGACAGGAGAGTACAATCCAAAGGGGGATATTATCTTTGGCCATATAAGCAGCACCTGTCTGTGGGTTATGAGCACCAACTGCAACCAAAGCGACAAATATAATTCCCATCATCTTTTGTGCATCATTTGACCCGTGGCCTAAACTATATGCCGCTGAAGAAAGTAATTGAAGTTTTCTAAAGTTTTTATCTACTCTGGAAGGAGACATATGCTTACAAATATGAAGAGTAATTATTGAAAAAGTATATGAAACAACAATGCCAATGATGGGTGCGAGGAAAATAAAAGCCGTAATTTTAAGAACTTCCGGAAGGAAAATTGCCCCAAAACCGGCTTTGGCAACCGCAGCGCCAACAAAACCTCCAACCAATGTATGAGAAGAGCTGGAAGGGATACCCCTCCACCAAGTCCATAAATTCCAAATAATAGCAGCAACCAACCCGCTGCCAACTACAGTTAAATCAACTACATCTGTATGCACAATACCCTTTCCAATTGTATTTGCTACATGAAGTCCAAAGACTAAAAAAGCAACAAAATTAAAGAAAGCAGCCCAAATTACAGCAAATTTAGGAGAAAGGACACGGGTTGAAACAACAGTAGCAATAGAATTAGCGGCATCGTGAAAGCCATTGATATAATCGAAAGCAAGACAAAGGAAGATAATAATATATAAAGTAATCATATAGTGTTTTAAGAATTTTTGATGTAAATAGCCATAATAACATTTGCGGCGGCCTGGCATTTATCTGAACCGTACTCAAGCATTTCAAGAATTTCTTTTCTTTTAATTAAAGAGATAGGGTCTTTTTCATTTAAGAAGAGCTGGCGAAGTGCATTTCTGAAAACACCGTCTGCTTCAGTTTCTAAATCTTTTACAGCCTTGCATTCGTTAATATGTTCATCTTTATCCTTTAAATATTGAATAACAATGCCCAGTTCTTTTATCTGCTGGAGTATGATAGCGCTAAGTTTATCTGCGTATTCAATTTTGCGGTGGATATTATAAATTTCCACCCTGTCGGTTGCTCCAAGCAAAATATCGCCAATATCATCCAGTTTTTTAATTAAGCTGAAAATATCTTCCCTGTCAAAAGGAGTAATAAAAGTTTTGTTTAATCTTTTAATGGCTTTGTTGGAAATTTCATCACAGCGTTTTTCAACAGGTTTAAGTTTTAAAAATATCTCTTTATCATAAGTATCTGCACAAAAGAAATTGTGGGCTATAGTAGCCATCTCTTCCAGAAGAACGATCATTTTTTGAAAATCTTCGAAATAGCGTTCCTCTTTAGGCATTAGTTTATCGAACATTGTTTTCATTCCGGTAATTTTTTTTAATAATACATCTTTTAAAGTTAACAATAATTTAATAATTAGGAAACATAAATTTTTTAAATTTGAAGTTTTTCGACTTAGTCTGTAACAAAAAATGAAGCAGGATAGATTCTTTGAGCGGGAGTCAAAAGGAAACAAGGGCCGTGAATGATTAAATCAAAGAGAGAAATTATATAAAAAAAGCAAAAAATGGGGAGAAAACTGCTGCGGCAAACCTGTAAAGTGTGTATATATTCTAACTTTTAGCTTGCAAATCTGTAATTAATGATCTATATTTCCCGTCTATATTTTATTTAAAATGAATATTTACAACCAAAATTATGTCTATAAACTATGATTATAAGATATTTGCGGGCTGTGCCGGGCAGGCATTATCCAAACGGATAGCCCAAAAATTGAATCGTGAATTAGGGACCGTGGATAGAAGGCGGTTTAGTGATGGTGAAATTTGGGTAAAATTTGGTGAGAATATTAGAGGTTTGGATGTATTTATTGTACAATCCACTAATCCTCCTGCAGAAAATCTATTAGAATTATTAATAATGATAGATGCCGCCAAAAGGGCTTCTGCAAAAAGAATAACAGCTGTAATACCATATTTTGGATATTCCAGGCAGGATCGTAAAGATCAGCCAAGAGTTTCCATTACTGCCAAATTAGTTGCTAATTTGCTTACAAAAGCAGGGGCAGACAGAATAATGACGATGGACTTGCATGCTGCACAGATTCAGGGTTTCTTTGATATACCGATGGATCACTTATATGGGTCTTCAGTATTGATTAAAAAAGCGGTTGAATTAAATGATAATTTGGTAATTGTTTCACCTGATGTAGGCGGAATAAAAAAGGCCAGAGCATATGCAAAACTACTTCATGCAAATTTGGTTGTAATAGATAAGAGAAGGCCAAAACAGAACTTGGCAGAAGTTGTAAATATTATTGGCAGCGTAGAAAATAAGAATGTACTATTAATAGATGACCTTATAGATACGGCTGGAACATTTGTAAATGCAATTAAAGCTCTTAAAGCTCAGGGTGCACTTAATATTTATGGTGCAATTACTCATCCTTTGCTTTCCGGGCCGGCAATTGAAAGGATTCAGAATTCTGAACTAAGTAAATTGTATGTTACTGATACGATAGAGTTTGACCCTACAGGGATAACTGATAAAATTCAGGTAGTTTCCGCAGCAGACATTTTTGCCGAAGCTATCTACAGAACTTTTCATAATGAGTCGATTAGTTCTTTGTTCGATTTTGATAAAGGATAAAAATATTATAGTCTTGGAGTAATAATGGATAAAGTTATATTATCAGCCAGTGAAAGAAAAGAATTTTCTAAAGCTGCATTAAGTGAAATAAGAAGAAACAAAAGAGTACCAGGTGTCGTTTATTCTAAACATCAGTCACCTATTCACTTTACTCTTGCTCAAAACGATATCAACCCCCTCGTTTTTACTTCTAAAACACATCTTGTTGCTTTGCAGGTTGAAGGAAAAGAAGATTTAGAATGCATAATTAAAGATGTTCAGTTTGACCCTGTAACAGATAAAATATTACATCTCGATTTCCAAGCCCTTACAAAAGGCGAAAAAATTGAAATGGAAGTTCCTATTGTTCTTGAAGGAGCATCTGTAGGAGTAAAAGACGGCGGTTTATTACAGCATTTATTGCATAAAATTAATATTGAATGCGAACCGGTAAATATTCCACAGCATATTGTTGTAAATATTGCAAAATTGAAAATGGGTGATTCCATTCATGCCGGGTCATTGCAGTTAGAAAATGTTACTGTTTTAACACCTGCAGATGCAGTTATTGTAACAGTAGTACATCCGAGAGCAGAAGAAGCTGCAGAAGCAACTGCCGAAGGTGCTGCAGAACCTGAAGTTATAACTAAAGGTAAAGAAAAAGAAGATTAGTTCTTGTTTATTGTATTAGGCATAGGAAATCCGGGCTCCAAGTACCGGTTTACCAGGCATAATGCCGGCTTTTTGCTTTTAGATTATTTTGCAGAAAAAAATAAATTTGTATTTCGCTCCGGAAAGGGCGAATATAATTATGCTGAAGGACGTGCAGATGATTCTGATTTCGTTCTTGTTAAGCCGGTAACTTATGTAAATAACAGCGGATTTGCCGCTGTAGATGTTCTTAGAAAATTTGATGCCCCCATCCAAAATATGCTTGTTGTATATGATGATATTAACCTGCCTTTTGGTGCTTATCGAGTTAGAGCTTCAGGCGGTTCAGGCGGGCACAACGGTATATCCTCAATTATTGAGAATACCGGAACAATGGACTTTCCGAGAATTCGGATTGGCATTGGTTCGGATTTTGAGCATGGGGATATGGCTGATTATGTTTTATCCAGGTTCTCAAAAGAAGAAGAGCCTGTATTAAAGACAGTATTTGATTCTTGTTCTTTGCTGATTGAAAATTTTTGTTCAGGAGGCGCAAAACAATTATTGGATGCCAATAGTAAAATGATAAAATAGTTCTTTTAAAGATATATATACGTCAAATATAATTTATTATACTTGAAAAGACATATAAATATATTTAGTTTAAAGTTCGTTTATAATTAATTTATGTATAACCTGCTCTCGCATTGAGGCGAGGGCCATTAGTCCGAAGGAAAGGATAAATGAAAACAAACGCATATGAAAGCGCTGTAATAATAAATGCAGCGTTAGAAGATCAGCAAATTGAAGCTGAAATTGCCCGCATAAAAGAGACCATTCTTGTAAATGGCGGTGAAATAACCGAAATGGAGAATTGGGGAAGGAAAAGATTAGCATATATAATTAACAAAAGTAAAGTTGGTTATTATGTAATTTTTAAATTCAACGCTCCATCAAACATAGTAGCAAAATTGGAAAGATTTTATACTCTTAATGAGTACATCTTAAGATTTCTTACAATTAAGCTTGGCCCGGAAGCATTAGAATACTTTGAAAAAGTAAAAATTACAGAAGCAAACAAAGTTGCCGAAGCAGAAGCACAGGCAATTGCCGACGCAGAACAGGCTGCTGTAGTTAAAGATGAAAGTGTTCCTACGATAGCCGATGAAAAGGAAAAAGTACAAGGGATAGAGTAAAAATATATTAATATGTTCAGCACGGAGGATAAGTAATGGCCGATTTGAAAATGCCCGAGATTAACTATGTTGTTGTAGCAGGTAATTTAACTAAAGATCCAATATTTAGACAAACAAATAACAGCACTCCAGTAGTTAATTTCTCGATTGCTTCCAACAGGAAATACAAAGATAGCTCAAATGCTTGGCAAGAGGATGTTTGTTATATTGGCATTGTTGCGTGGAACAAATTAGCTGAAAGTTGTAAAGAAAGGTTGAGAAAAGGATCTGCTGTTTTAGTTGACGGTGAATTGCAAAGCAGAAATTGGAAATCTGAAGATGGGCATACCCGTAGTGTTGTTGAAATTAAAGCGCGCAGAATTCAGTTCTTGAACAAAAGGAGTAAAACTTCTGATAATGGAGAAAACGGGTCTGAAGAACATGACGTCTTTATAGATGAAGAAGGTTTGGATTATACCGAAGATTCATTTGACAAATTTTTATCAACCGAAGAATCTGATCTTTTAAAAAAGGAAATTTAAATGAAAAAAGAAATTGTAAAAACTAAAAAGGTTTGCAGGTTTACCCAGAATCATATTATATATATTGATTACAAAGATATAAAAATGCTGCAGAGATATACTACCGAACAAGGTAAAATGATACCTAAAAGAATTACGGGTACTCACTCTAAATATCAAAGAGAATTGGCAGTAGCTATAAAACGCGCACGCCATATGGCTCTTTTACCATATGTTTCAGATACGGTAAGATAGGAGAAATAAATGAAAATAATATTAAGACAAAATTATTCGACCCTAGGCCAAATTGGCGACGTTGTAGAAGTTAAAGACGGTTATGCTCTTAACTATTTAATTCCTCGTAAAATTGCTTTTACTGCATTAGCAGGTAATTTAAGCGCTTTGAACGAAGAAAAGAAAAGCTATGACAAAAAAATTAAAAAAGAAATCAGTGATGCTGAGTTATTAGCTGCTGATCTTGAGAAGCTCACTATTGAAATTCCTGTAAAAGTTGGCGAAGAAGGCAAGCTTTACGGCTCTGTTACAACTCAAATGGTTGCCGATGCTTTAACTGAAAAAGGTTTCAACTTAGACAAGAGAAAAATTGAAATTGCTGAACAGATTAAAGCTGTTGGTTTATATTCAGTTGAAGTTAAATTATATGCTACTGTTGCTGCAAAAGTAAAAGTACTTGTAAAAGAAGAAGCTAAACAAGGCGTAGAAGTTGCTGAAACTCCTGCACCAGAAGTTGAAGTTGCTCCTGAACAGCCTGCTGCAGAGGAACCAAAAGCAGAATAATTTCAGAATTATTCGTTCTTAAAATTAAAGCTGTCCTAATCAGGGCAGCTTTTTTTATACCCTTTCCATTAAAAGCCAGTTCGTACGGATATTTTGTCACGGGGGGTCTTCAAAAATTGGTCAACAAAAACATTGGAATATTTATTTGTGTACAGTCTTGCAAATCCGAACTCTAAAACCAGTTAGCAGTAATCCGAAAAATGAAAGACAAAATTTGTTTGTTATTTGTCTAATTGTTAATTTCACGTTAGTATCTATTTTGTTTTAAATATTTGAGGTTATAATGGAACACAATAATATCACTACTGCATTTGAACTGCCTAATAAAAAAATTGTTAGAAATATTGGATTAGTAAAAGGAATAACCGTAAGGTCAAGAAATGTTTTTGGAACAATTGGAGGTTCTTTGCAAACTCTTTTTGGCGGAAATATTACTCTCTTTACCGAGCTATGTGAAAAGACTCGTCAGGAATCTTATAATTTAATGGTACAGCATGCAGAAGAGGTAGGAGCTAATGCCATTATAGCAGTAAGATATGATGCTAACGATGTAATGAGCGGAGTAACTGAAGTGCTTTGCTATGGTACGGCGGTTGTCGTCGAATAGATAAGCAGTATTCTATAAAAAGTATGCTGTGGCAAAGCCCCTGATTGCTGAATTTTAAACATCTCCCCACTAGATAAAGAGACTGTGTGAATATTATAAGCAAATAATGATATATCCAGCATACTTTTACGTAATTGCATTCACCGTAGTTCATCCCTCCCATTTTAGGGGAAGGAAAGTGGGAGAGGTCGTTCCGCAGGACATCTCTGTATAGTTTATATAAGTCTGGATCCCCCTTTATCCCCCTTACGAAGGGGGATAAGCCCAACCTATCTGATATTCACCCAGCCTTTAATTTAGGGGCAAATTAGTGCAGAATATTAATTCCATATATTGTTTTGCAGTAAATCCATTCTAACAAATTAGCGAGGCGGAGTTTCTCATTACAAAAACAATTCTCCCTTGTCATTTAGTCCACAGGCAATTATATTTCGGTACATAACGAAATATAAATATGCTACAAGAACAAACAAAAATATTTAAAGCCCTTGCCGATCCTAACAGGATAAGGATAATAAAACTGCTA
>JAUZPC010000013.1 GCA_030706105.1 Bacteroidota bacterium
CCCCCCGAAAGTTCAGCCGGTTTATGGTCGGCACGAACTGTAAGTCCTAAATCATTTAATAATTCCTTACTTCTGATTTGTGCGTTATGTAAAGATACTCCTTTTATTAATTGGGGTATAATAATATTTTCCAGCGCCGTAAATTCAGGCAAAAGGTGATGGAACTGAAAAACAAACCCGATATTATTATTTCTGAACTTGGCCAGTTTATCTTCTGAATAAGAAAAAATATTTGTAGTATCAAAAAATACTTCGCCGGAGTCAGGCCGGTCTAGTCCGCTAATAATATGTAATAAAGTACTTTTTCCGGCTCCGGAAGATCCAATAATAACACTAATTTTCTTTTCTTCAATACTTAATTCAATGTTTTTGAGTACTTGCAGTTTATTCTTTTTAGTGTTCTGAAAAGACTTAGTTATAGAATTAGCCTTTAATATTGTATTGTTCATATTATTCCCATTTAATAGCTTCAAGCGGATTAACTTTTGCAGCTTTTTTAGCCGGATATAAAGCAGCCAGAAAAGAAAGCAGCATAGAAGCGCCGGCAACGTAAAAGAAATCTGTGATTCTGATTTCAAGAGGTAAAGAGTCTATTTTGTATTGCGTAGGATCAAGCGGATAGATGTTATACTTTAGTTGAAGGTAGCAAACAAAATATCCCAACAAAGCACCAAATAATGTTCCAAATATTCCTATCAAAATACCTTCAAACATAAATATCTTTGTAATTGATTTTTCAGAAGCACCCATAGCGCTCAATATCCCTATATCTCTTTTCTTCTCAATAACCGACATTGATAATGAACCAAGAATGTTGAAGACAGCAACAGCAATTATTAGGGATAAAATTATATAAGCTGCCCATCGTTCCATTTGCATTACATTGTAAAGCTCTTTATGGAAATCATACCAGGTATTTATTGAGTATTGATCTTTATTTAATGCTTTTTCAAGAGTATTTTTTAGGTCATAAGATTTATTTATATTATCTATTTTCGCTTCATAGCCCTGTACCCGGTTCCCATAACCGAGCAGCTCTTGGCCTTGCTTTAATGAGCAAAACATAAGCGAAGCATCATATTCATTATTATTTGAACTGAAAATACCTTTTACTATAAATTGCTGCATCTTAGGCATTGACATCTGCGAGATTGATTCTTCAATTCCTGAAGGGGATATTAAAGTAACAGTATCACCAATTAAAGTTTGCAGGCGGTCAGCAAGTCTTACCCCAAGTACGATACTTGGAGTGCCTGAGTTGTCTGACAGATCATATGTGCCGTAAGAAATATTTGGGCTAAGGTTATAAAGGATATCTCCGCTTTCGGGTGAAACCCCTTTAAGACTTACTACTTGTGTCCCTCTGTCTTTGTATGCCAATACTTTTCCGCTTACAAACGGAGAAAATGCTTTAATATTATGATAGGACTCATATACGGTTTTCTTTATATAGCTTTCGTCATAAGAATATTTATCATCGGTATTTTCTATCCTAATATGAGGATCAATATTTACAAGCAGGGAAGTAACTAATGAGCCAAAGCCATTAAACACTGAAAGTACAACAATTAAAGCCGCGACACCAATTGTTATTCCGGCAATGGAGAGAAAAGAAATAATTGTAATGAAATTCAATTTATGTTTTGAGATTAAATATCTTTTAGCAATATATCTTTCAAATTTCATCAGTTAAACCTTAAAGCGTTTATTGGTTGAATTTTGGAAGCAATAATGCTGGGAATTACAGAAGCGACAATACCTAAAATAAATGTAATACCGGAAACAATAAGAAAGTTAAATAATGATAAATAAATAGGTACCGTTGACATAAAATAGACGGAAGACGGCAGTGATATTATTGAAAATTTAAGCTGCAAATATGTAAGTATAAAAGCTAATAAATTCCCTACAAGAACTCCCGCGAAAGAAATAAATACTCCATGAATGAGAAAAATTGAAACAATTTTTCTTTTATTTGCACCAAGAGATTTTAGAATTCCGATTGCATTAGTCTTTTCCATAACCATCATTAGAAGAGTACTGATAATATTGAAGACAGCAACAATAATTATTAATCCTAAAACGATGGGTATCGGCTTTTTTTGAAGCTCTATCCAGGTAAAGATATTTCTGTGTGACTGATAAATTGTACGAACATAATGAGGTGGTTCCAAAACTCCTGCCAACAAAGCAGCAGTGCTGTCAATATTTGAAATATTCTTTAGCTTAATATCATAGCCGGTAATGAAATCACCTAAATTAAAAAGCTCCTGAGCTGAATGCAAGTTACAATATGCAGTAAGATCGTCATATTCAGCCATTCCGCTTTCATATATGCCGGTGATATAATATAGTTTAATATTGGGTAAATTATCAGCAGAAGGAATTTTATCATTTTTAAGTGCAAATAAAGTAAGTCTATCGCCAATTTTTGCAGAGAGTTTATTGGCAAGTTTTTTGCCAATAATAATTGAAGAATCTGAAAGTAAATCAAATTTCCCCTCAACAATATCCTTTTTTAAGAAAGTATTTGGTTTAGAGAAAATTATTCCCTTAAGAGTAATGCCTTCTTTTATTCTCTTCTTTCCAATAATGGCTAATTTGGAAGCGTAAGGATTCAGTTCGTCAAGGTTAGCATCAAGTGCATATTCAATTTTTCTTATATTAAGATGATAATCAGGTAGAACTGATTGAGAAGAAATAATCTGGATATGAGAGTCGAAGCCAACTATTTTACTAATTATTGTTCGTTCAAAGCCGCCTAAAATGCTTAAAGCAATTATTAAAGCGGCGCAGCCCAAGGCAATACCTATAATTGCAATGGAGGAAATAAAATTAATAAATCTGGAATCTTTTTTAGAAAGAATATATTTCTTGCTTATGTAAAAAGGGAATAGCATCAAAAAATTACTTTAAAAATATAACACCAAATTTAAGCAAGTAATAAAGAATTACCAAGGGGGAAAGCAAATAATTGTAAAAGGAAGAAAAAATTAGCCTGAAAGAATCAAGCGGAAAGAGAGGGATTCGAACCCTCGGTACGCTTTCACGTACACACGCTTTCCAGGCGTGCCAGTTCAACCACTCCTGCACCTTTCCGGAATTGAGACTGCAAATATAAAGAATTATAAAATTAGCACCAAATAATACTACTCTATTTAATAATTATTTTTCAATTATTGATCCTCTTAATTAATTAGAATCTAAATATCACTATTAATTATCAAAATTAATAAATAATTATGTTTTAATTTTAAAAAAAAAAGATTATTATTACATGTAGTTTAATAAATATTTGCAATTTTGTTAAAAAATTTACTAATAAAAGTAATTTCATGAAAGTAATAAACTGTTTTCTTTTTACTCTGGTAGTATGCATTTGTCTAACAATATCTTCATGTAAAGGAGTTAAAGAGGGGGAATTAGGTTCAAAATCTAATCCCATAAAAATGTACTTTGCTCCATCATTGGATACAAAAAAAATATTAGACAACGTGCAAGACTTAGTAGACTATTTGGAATCTGAGACGGGTTATTATTTTAAAGTAGAAACTCCTAAAACCCATTTGGCTATTGTTAAAGCTTTTGAACAGAACGAAGCTGATATAGCGGAAATAAATTCTTTTCCATATTTAATAGTAAATAAAAAATATGGCGCTGAAGCTCTGTTAAGAGTTATTAGAGATGGTAACGAACAAACATACCGCGGCGAAATCATAACAAGATTTGATTCCGGAATAAATTCACTTGATGATATTACCGGAAAAAGATTTGCTTATGTGGATTCTACTTCAACAAGCGGATATATACTTCCCAAAGCATTATTTAACAAAAAGAATATAAAGCCGAGAGAAAACATTTTTGCTATAAGACATGATAGCGTTGTCTCAATGGTATACAATAAACAAGTTGATGCCGGCGCGACTTATTATGCACCGCCTGATTCTAAGACGGGAGAATTCCGCGACTCAAGGAAAAGATTACAGCAGAAATATCCTGATATAGATAAAAAAGTTAAAATTATAGGTTTTACGCAGGATATTCCAAATGATCCTTGGGTATTCAGAAAAGGTCTTGATGCCAAAATAAAACAGAAAATTGCTGATTGTTTAATTGAGTATGCACATACTAAAAAAGGGAAGGAAGTTTTATTGGAAATTGCAAATATTTCTGATATAATTCCGGCAAAAGACAGCGATTATGATTATCTGAGAAGTCTGATAAAAGAATTGAATATAGATTCTGACGCATTAATTCAAAAGAAGTAACGTTTAATGTCTATTCGGGAAGAACTTATCAATCTGAATATTTGAAAAATATCCGGATAATTTTATGCCAATTCGTGTACTTAACCTTTCTTAACAATTTCGTAACATATTTTAAATCTTTTATTTAGTTAATTTTGATAAGGAAATTATTTAGATGATTAATTATGAAAGGTTAAAATGAAAAAATGGGAATATTGCTATATAGATTCTAATAATTATCAATATGTCTCTTTCTCCGACCTGGGAATTAAAAAAGTAAAGATCAAAAGAGATAAAGAAAATGGAGGGTCGAAAGAGGATGCTATTGCGAAAATGATTGCAAAGCTGGGTATTGAAGGATGGGAACTGACAAATACTACCGGAGAAATTGCAATTATTTATTTCTTTAAGAGAGAAATTCTTTAGCTTTAAAATTAAAACATATGCCTAAAAATTATTTGAGACTAGAATTAGTTATTGTTTTTATTATTTTCCCAATTATTTTATCCATTTTTAGAAGCCGCCTTAAAACACTTATTATTCCCATCCTAATTTTATTTAGTATAGTTTGTGTAATAATATTTATAAAAGATCCGAAAATTAGTCTAAAATTAGTAATGGAGAGAAGTAATATTCGTAATAATATTGGAAATGTTTTTCTCCGATTTTTATTGGGCAGTATAATATTAATAGTTGGAATATACATATTTGATAAGAATAATTTATTTATTCTTCCAAGAAGAAATATTAGCCTTTGGCTGCAAATAATTATATTTTATCCCTTCGTATCGGTATATCCCCAGGAAATTATATTTCGTGCCTTTATCTATCATAGATATAAATGTTTTTTTAATAATTCTACACATTTTATTATAATTAGCTCACTATTGTTTGGTTTTGTACATATAGTATACGGTAATTGGCTTGCACCAATCCTAAGCTTCTTGGGAGGTATTCTTTTTGCACAAACATATTTAAAATCACATTCATCAATCCTTTGCAGTATTGAGCATGGACTTTGGGGAATATTAGTTTTCACCATAGGTATTGGACAATATTTTATTTCAGATGCGATAAAATAATAAGTAGGCAGACAGATATAAACTTCTTATTTAATAATTATGTAACACTTCTTTAATACTCTTTTAACAATCTAAAAGTATCTTTTATTTGTAATTATGGACAAATAAAAATGATACAGATTGATCTAGAAGACATAATAGAGGAAAAAGGGTATTTGAAAAACTATTCCTCAAAATTAAAAACAATATTAATTAAATTATTAAAAAAAATCCTTTTAATAAATGAAATTAACAAATTAATATTTTTAAGCGGAGATAAAAAAAAATTAGATTTTATTGATGAAATATTTAGTAGTTTGGATTTTAGTTATAAAATATCAAAGAAAGATATTGAAAATATCCCGTCAGAAGGTAAACTTATAATTGTTGCAAACCATCCCCTAGGAGCTTTAGATGCCTTATCCATTTTGAAGGCAATTGGTGAAATCAGAACAGATGTAAAAGCTGTAGCCAACGATATGCTAATTAATATTGAAAATATTAAAGATTTAATAATACCAACTAATACATTTAACAGTTCTCTGGGCAGACTGAGCTATTCCCAAATAGAAGAAGCGCTAAATAATGAAGAAGCTGTACTGTTTTTTCCTGCGGCTGAAGTATCGAGACAAAGTTGGTTAAAAATTATGGATAAGAAATGGCAAAAAGGAGCAATCCACTTCTCAAAAAGATGTGGTGCCAATATTCTACCAGTTTATATTGAGGCAAAGAATTCACTACTGTTTTATTTAATTTCATCTGTAGTGAAAAAAGCCTCAACATTATTATTACCCAGGGAGGTCTTTAATAAGAGAGGCAAGATTATAACATTACACATAGATGCCCCAATTCCGTACAAAGCCTTTTCTACAAGCTATATAAACATTAAACAACAAATAAAGCTCTTAAAAAGACACACTTATGGATTGAAAAGGGGAAAGAAAGGGATATTTAAAACAGAAAAGAATATAATTCACCCCGTAAATACAAAACTTATTAAAAAAGAATTAGTTAACTCAAAGGTATTGGGGAGAACATCAGATAATAAAATAATATATGTGGTTTCATATAGCGAGGCTGAAAATACAATTAAGGAAGTTGCACGCCTTAGAGAGCTTACTTTTAGAAGAATCAGTGAAGGAACTGGAAATAAATTAGATCTTGATAAATTTGATAGATTATATCAACACTTAATTTTGTGGGATGACGATAATTTGGAAATAGTGGGTTCTTATAGATTTGGCTATTGCAGTAAAATAGTATCTGATTCTGACTATAACTCATTATATACATCAACACTATTTCGTTATTCGACAGAATTTATAGAAAAATATCTTCCTTGTTCCATTGAATTGGGGCGTAGCTTCATCCAAAAGAAATATTGGAATTCTGCTTCACTTGATTATTTATGGCAGGGAATTGGTTTAGTGATTGCTCAGAACCCGGATATTAAATATTTATTTGGGGGCGTTAGTTTAAGTAACGCATTACACATTGATGCAAAAAACAGTATAGTCTATTTTTATAAGAAATATTTCAGTAATGATTTGAATTTAGCAATATCTAATAATTCATTAACTTTTAGTGAAAAAACTGAGTCTGAATTGAATATTCTGTTTTCTTCAGATAATTTAAAAGGCAATTTACAGATATTAAAAAAGTATCTTAAAAATTATGGTCATTCAATTCCCCCCTTATATAAACATTATACTGATTTATGTGATGATGACGGCGCAAGTTTTTTAGATTTTGGAGTTGATCCTGATTTTGAAAACTGCATAGATGGCTTAATACTGATAGAGATATCTAAGATTAAAGATGCAAAACGTAATAGATATATTAAAGGAAGTAATAATCAAAATGTAGCGGACATTTAATAGTTAACAGTAAATTAACAGCAAATTAATATTGTGGTAAAATGCAGATAATATACTTGCACTCTCTTTGTAAAATAATATTAAAAACATACTGCTAATTGTAATAATGAAATCAATAAAATATCTTCTTTATCTATCACCAATAATACTATTTATAATTATAAGTTCTTTCAGGGATCTGGATGAAGGCAAACTTGGCAGCCGCTCAAATCCTGTCAAAATATATTTTACTCCCTCTCTGGATGCAAATAAAATATCGAATAATGCAAGAGAATTAGTTGACTATCTAGAAAAAGAGACAGGTTATTATTTCACCACAGCCGTTCCCTCAAGCTATATAGCAATTGTTGAGGCTTTTGGAACAAAAAAAGCCGATATAGCTGCAATAAATACATTTTCATATATTATGGCTAATGAAAAATATGGGGCCGAAGCAAGGTTAAAAGTAATACGACCCGGAGGTGAAACTACTTACAAAGGACAATTTATTACAAGATTTGATTCAGGCATTAATACCATAGAAGATTTGAATAATAAAAAATTTGCTTTCGTAGATCCATCTTCAACCAGTGGTTATATTTTACCTCAGGACATAATGACTAACAAGGGAATTAAACTTTCTGAAACTGTTTTTGCACAGAAACATGACAATGTTGTTACCATGGTTTATAATAAGCAAGTAGACGCAGGTGCCACCTTTTATAGTCCTCCAAATCCAAGTACAGGCGAAATCCTGGATGCAAGGATTAGAGTAAAACAACAATATCCGGATGTTGAAAAAAAAATAAAAATATTTGGATTTACACAATCAATTCCAAATGATCCCTGGGTTTTTAGAAAAGATATGGATGAAAAAATGAAAGTAAAAATTATCAATGCAATGTTAAAATTTACTAAGACTGATAAAGGTAAAAAAGCATTATTTGAAATTGCAGACATCGTAGACTTAGTCCCTGCTAAAGATAAAGATTACGATAATTTAAGGTCTATTCTAAGTAACCAAAAAATCAAATCCGAAAATCTAATTAAGAAGAAATAATGATACTTGAAATAAATAATTTAAACAAAATATACTCTAATGGCACCCATGCTCTAAAGGGAGTTTCCTTTGGGGTTGAAAAAGGTGAGTTCTTAGTCATAATCGGCTTGAGCGGATCAGGCAAATCGACTTTGCTAAGATGCATAAATAGATTAATTGAACCGACCTCCGGAACGGTTACTTTTTTAGGGAAAGACATAACTCATGTCAAAGGAGAAGAATTAAGAAAAACCAAATCAAAAATTGGAATGGTATTTCAACATTTTAATTTAATAAAAAGACACTCAGTATTTACAAATGTGCTTTCCGGGAAGTTAGGTTCAACTCCAACTTGTCAATCAATCTTTAAAAAATTTCCCAAGGCAACAATGGAAAAAGCAAATGAATGTCTGCAAATTGTAGGAATTGAAGAAAAAGCCAAGTTAAGGGCTGATACTTTAAGTGGCGGACAGCAACAAAGAGTGGCGATTGCCAGAAGTTTAATGCAGGCACCTGATCTTCTTTTAGCTGATGAGCCGGTAGCTTCCTTAGATCCGGCAACTTCAAACTCTGTGATGCAGTATTTTGAAAAGATAAATAGGGAAATGGGGACAACTGTAATATGTAACTTACACTTTTTAAGTTTAGTTAGAAGATATGCAACACGTGTAATTGCTTTAAAAGCCGGAGAAATAGTTTACGAAGGTTTGCCCGTAGACATTAATGATGGATGGTTTAAAACTATTTATGGTGAAGAGGCAATGGAGGTTGAAGTAAGATGAAAAATTTGACAGACTTAACGCCTGAACAAATAATAAGTCAGAGTAACAATAAAACAGCACAGAATAATTATTTTAAAGCTGTTTTACTAGATATATTTTTCGTTTTTTACAGTATAATAGTTTTTGAGAGAGCTATTTATTATAAATTTATTTTAACAAAAAGATATCTCCCATTTTCATGGAATGAAGTATTTATTATCCTAATGATAAGCGTTATTATTGGGTCCTTATGGACTTATTCAAGGACTTCATTAAGCTGCAAAATATTTGGATTAAGTAAACAAAATTCCGCAACTAAATGGACTGTCGAAATATTTGCTTGGTTTTTGTTTAATATTACATTTATTGCAGGTTGGATAATTACTAAAATATCAATTGTCAGTTTATTTAGTAATGATGGTATTGTAGGTGCCGGAAGAATATTCAGCGCCCTTTTTTCGCCGGAATTAAACATATTTGATGAAGCTTTATTTGCAATTATTGAAACAATTTATTTGGCATTATTGGCTACTGTGTTTTCAATTCCAATAACACTAGTTCTAAGCTTTTTAACTGCCCGAAACTTGATGAAAGAAAACAAAATAAGCTTTGCCATTTATTATGTTTTCCGATTAATTCTGAATTTCATAAGATCTATAGAGCCATTAATTTGGGCAATAGTATTTTCTGTTTGGGTAGGCATAGGACCATATGCAGGAATGTTGGCTCTTTTATTACATACCATAGCATCAAATGCAAAATTATATTCAGAAGCGATTGAGGGAATTGAGCAAGGTCCTATTGAAGCAATAGAAGCTACAGGTGCAAATAAAATTCAAGTAATATGGTATGCAGTAATTCCCCAGGTATTTTTACCATTTCTTTCATTTACTATTTATAGGTGGGATATAAACGTTAGAATGGCAACTGTAATTGGTTTGGTTGGCGGCGGTGGTATAGGAACTCTGTTAATGCAATATCAAGGATTGGCTAAATGGCATGAAGTGGGGTTGATTGTTCTAATGATTGCCCTGGTCGTTTGGATAATGGATTATATAAGTGCAAAAATAAGAGAATCGTTGTATTGATTTTTGGAAAATGTGACTTGCGGCAATATTGCACCTTCTTAACAATTTCTTAATACAGGGGACCACAAATTTAACATTTACTTAACATTAGGTAATAATTAGTTGTTTATTTTTGAGATATAAATTATTATTAAAAGGAAATAAAATGTTCTCAAAATTTAACATAGCTTCTTATCTCTTTGTCGCTTTGTTTGCTTCTATCATATTAATAGGTTGCAAAAAGAAAGCTGATGCGGAAAAGACCGTTATTTCTGTTAAAGGTTCTGATACAATGGTAAATTTGGCTCAAAAATGGGCTGAAGATTACATGAAAAATAATCAAAATATTTCAATTCAGGTTACCGGAGGTGGGTCAGGTACAGGGATAGCCGCTTTGTTAAATAATACTGTCGATTTGGCAAATTCGAGCAGAGAATTAAAAGCCGATGAATTAAAAAAAGCTGACAGCTTAAAAATATCTCCAAATGTTGTTAAAGTTGCTCTAGACGGTATCGCTGTTATAGTTAATCCGGCATCAAAAATTGAAGAATTAACATTACAGCAACTCAGTGATATTTTCACCGGTAAGATTACTAATTGGAAAGAATTAGGGGGAGCCGATGTTAAAATAGTTCTATATGGCAGGGAAAATAGCAGCGGGACCTATGAATTTTTTAAAGAACATGTAATGAAAAAACAAGATTATGCTGTAAATACTCAAGTTTTACAAGGTACATCAGCATTAGGTGAGGCGGTTGCTAAAGATGTTAATGGTATTGGTTATGGTGGTGTAGGCTATTTTGCAAAAAGAAATGATGTGAAGATAATTAAAGTTAAAAAAGATGCAAACGCTCCTGCTATTACACCTTCTCTGAACGGTCAGGTAAATTATAAAGCGATATGGGATGGTACATACTCTATTTCCAGATATCTTTATTGTTTTACTAATGGTGAACCCAAACCGGCTGTAAAAGCTTTCTTGAACTTTATTCTATCAAAACAAGGACAGGAGCTTGTTAAGCAGATGGAATATATTCCACTGCCTGAGAAATAGTATTCACAGAAATGATGGATTTGAGGCCTGGTTAAAAGTATATTTAAACTCTTCTAACCCCTCTCTTACAAAGGGAGGGGGAGTAAAAAAATAGATTTTTCCTTTTTAACTAACTTCAATTGCCGAAAGTGCATTTATTAACTACCATATTAAACAATTTTATATTTATTTTTGAAAAGAATTTGTGGAAGACATAGAAACACAAAACATTATAACGGAACAGACTATTCAAAAAGTAGAGTCTTCTTTTAGTAAAAAGATTTCTTTAAATACAAGAATCAAAGAAAAAGCCATACAGTACTTTTTTGCAATCAATGGGGCAATGGCACTTGTATTCATAATACTAATATTTATATTTTTATTCAAAGAGGGCTTTAAGTCTTTAGAGCATATAGGTCTTCTTGACTATGTCTTTTTAAAGAAACCATTATCTGATGGTACTTTTTATAAAGCTATGGAATGGTATCCAACCTCTTCCCAGCAGCGGTTTTCTTTAATACCATTGATGCTTGGAACATTACTGACAGCTTTACCGGCTACAATTATTTCAACAATTTTTGGTATAGCCGGTGGTATTTATCTCTCCGAAATAGCAAATCCAAAAGCTAAAGAATTTCTAAAACCTATGATCGAGCTCTTTGCAGGTATCCCTACCGTAGTAATTGGCTTTTTAATGCTGGTAATAGGTGCAACTTTTTTTAATGACTTATTAAATCCTGCGAACAGGCTTAATGCATTTGTAGCTGCTATTGGTTTATCATTTGTTATAATTCCGGTTATAGCTTCTTTAACAGAAGATGCTCTGAATTCAATCCCGAATGAACTAAGAATGGCTTCATACGGGTTAGGGGCAACAAAATGGCAGACAATAAGTAAAGTAATTTTACCGGCAGCATTTAGTGGTGTTTCAGCTTCAATTATTCTGGGCTTCGGAAGAGCAATCGGCGAAACTATGATTGTTTTGATGGCTTCCGGTAATGCAGCAAATCTGACAGGAAATATTTTTTCAAGCGTAAGGACAATGACTGCTACTATTGCTGCTGAAATGGGGGAAGTATCCCAGGGGTCAGTGCACTATTATGCTTTGTTTTTTATTGGGATAGTGCTTTTTACAATTACATTTTTCTTAAATCTTATAGCTGAAATTATTATCAATAAAATGAGAAAGAAGAATACGTTTTAATGCTAGACATTACTAAAAAGACAAAGGATATACAGGGCTTTATATTTATTAATGTTATCCGTGCTTTATTTTTTATATTAGCTTTATTATTGATTTTACTGTTGGGTAAAATAGTAATTGAAGGTGCTTCCAAATTTAATATAGAATTCATATTTTCAAGTCCTACAAATAATATGACCAGCGGAGGAATAGGACCTGCCATATTTGGGACTTTAGCCGTTACTTTTATAATGATAATCTTCGCGGTTCCTTTGGGAGTTTTTTCGGCAATTTATCTAAACGAATATGCCAAAGATACCTTCTGGACAAGAATAATAAGAACAGCAGTAAATAATCTTGCAGGTGTACCTTCAATAGTGTTCGGGTTATTCGGATTAGGATTTTTTATACTATTTGTAGGCAGGGGATTAGATAATGTTCTTAAAACCGGGTTACTTTTCGGGCAGCCCTGTCTATTATGGGCCTCTGCAACATTAGCAGTGTTAGTTTTACCTGTTGTTATAGTTTCAACTTTAGAAGCATTAAATTCAGTTCCGAAGTCCCATAGAGACGCCTCATATGGACTTGGAGCAACAAAATGGCAGACTATCAAATATGTAGTACTGCCACAGGCAAGGCCAGGTATTCTAACTGGTACAATATTGGCGATCAGCAGGGGAGCGGGAGAAACTGCACCAATTTTATTCTTAGGAGCGGCATTCTTTCTGCCAACTTTACCAGTAACGGATATTTGCATAGGTGACTATTGTATACCTATGATAAATCCCATGCAGCAGTTTATGTATTTAGCGTATCATATTTTTATTTTAGCCACACAATCGTCTGATCCTTCTAAGACAATGCCTATACAATATGGTTCAACTCTTATACTTATTACATTAACATTTTTATTAAATATTACAGCAATTATTTTCAGATATAGATTCAGGAAACTTCTCGGAAAAACCAAATAATGAAAGAAACAAAAATATTAACTAAAGATTTAAATCTTTATTACGGACAGAAACAAGCATTAAAACAAATCGCGATAGATATTCCCGCAAATAAAGTGACTGCTTTTATCGGGCCATCAGGATGCGGTAAATCCACTTTTTTACGTGTATTGAACAGGATGAATGACTTAATAGATAATGTAAAAATTACAGGAGAAGTATTAATAGAAGATGTTAATATTTATGAAAAAAATATTGATGTTGTTAATTTGAGGAAAAAAATCGGAATGGTTTTTCAAAAATCCAATCTTTTTCCCAAGACAATCTATGAAAATTTAGTATATGGGCCAAAGATTAACGGTATCAGGAACAAAAAAGTATTAGACGAAATTGTTGAAAGGACTTTAACTCAGGCTGCTTTGTTGGACGAAGTAAAAGACAGATTGAATGATCCTGGACTAAGCCTATCAGGAGGGCAGCAGCAAAGACTATGTATAGCAAGAGCATTGGCTGTTGAGCCTGAGATAATCTTGATGGATGAACCGGCAAGTGCGTTAGACCCTATTTCGACAGCTAAAATTGAAGAATTAATCCATGAATTAAAGTCAAAGTATACAATAGTTATAGTTACCCATAATATGCAGCAGGCAGCTCGTGTAAGTGATCAGACTGCATTCTTTTATCTTGGTGAATTAATTGAGTATGATAAAACCACAAAAATTTTTACAAACCCTGCTAAAAAACAAACAGAAGATTACGTTACAGGCAGATTTGGTTGATAATCAAAAATCAAGAAAAGGTTAAATAAATGGAAAGACAAGTTGATTTTCAGTTAGAGAAATTAAAAACAAAGTTAATGAAAATGTGCAGTCTTGTGGACGAACAGGTAGATTTTGCTTATAGGACTTTTACAGAAGAAAATGCAGAACTTGCAAAAATAGTAATTGAGAGAGATGCTAAAGTTGATAAATATGATTTAAAGATTGATAAAATTTGCCAAAAAATTATCGCTTTAAATCAGCCGGTAGCAATGGATCTTCGTGTAATAATGTCTGCACTTACAATAAATACAAATTTAGAAAGAATTGGAGATTTAACTGTAAATATTTCGCAAAGCTTCCTTCAAAACAAAAAGAAACCCGAATTTATCGGCAGAACTAAATATGATGAAATGGTGCAAATATCTAAGGAAATGGTTAAGAATGCAATAGATGCGTATATGCAGAATGATGCTAAACTGGCTCAAAAAGTAATCCAGTCAGATGATTTGCTTGACAAGTGCAATTTTGATAATCAAAAAATACTAATTGATATAATGAAGGAAGATTCAAGCAATATCGACTTAGCAGTTGAATTAATTAACGTAAGCCGGGATGTTGAAAGAATTGGCGACCACGCCACAAATATTGCTGAGGATGTGTTTTTTATAGTAGAAGCCCAGATGATTAAACATAAATATGAAAAATTCTTCTTTGCAGAAGAAAATGAACCGGATGAGGATGATGTTTAATCACTTTTCAGGATGTAATAATTGCAATTTCTCTCTGTAAAATATCAAAATATGCATCCTCATTAGATGCAATAAGCTCATTCAATTTAGGGGAGAAAATTTCTCCCCAGGTATTTTTTACAAAATAGATGGGTAATTCGAAAATGATATTTTCATTCTTTGTGTTAAATATATCTTTTAGTAATTCTTTTACAAGTTTAGTTTCCTCTGTCAATAAATTGTTTATTATTTGCTTTTCATTATCAGAAATAGTTTCGGTAAAAAATAACAATAATATGTCATACAGCAATTTATGGCGGGAAAAGAAATCTCTTTTTAGTTTGTAGTAATTGAGTAATTTATAACTTAAATCTTTTCCTTCTGCATCAAACAACAATTTTATTTCTTCCAAGAAGATAGAACATTCATACTCAACTGAAGCTAAAAACAAAGCTTCTTTTGATTCGAAATAGTGATATAAAGTCGCTTTACCCAAACGCATATCCCTGGCAACTTCATCTAAAGTAGTTTTATTAAGACCATGCTTTGTAAATCTTTTAATTGCAGTTTTAAGAATAGATATTTGTTTTTCTTTGTTCATTTATAATATAAGGGAAAAATGATTTGTAAATTTAAACAAAAAAGGGGAGAATGATAAATAAAAGTGTGTATAAAATAAAAAAAAGCTTGAAAATTGATTTCAAGCTTTTTCCATTGTACACTCTTTGCCATTAAATATTAAGCAACTACTTTCTTGGTATCGTGAAATATTCCATCAACTTTTTTCTTGCCTTCGGAAATTATTTCATTAGCTTTATCCTTAGTCTCTTTAAATATTTCATTGGCCTTGTCTTTGCTTTCTTTAATAAGCTCAGTAGCTTTGTCCTTTCCGGAAGTAATTGCATCATTTACATCTTCAATTACTTCATTAGTTTTACGCGTAATTCTTTTTCTTAATTTTCTACCCGACATTGGCGCATATAATAAAGAGATTAAACTTGCCACAACACCACCAATTACAAATCCAGTAATGAATTTTACTGTAGAATTTTTACTATTATCCATATTTCGTTTCTCCTTATCGGATTTATTTGTTAATAAAATATCATAATTTAATTTAGTAAATGCAATAAAATAAGTCACAGTAAAAAAAGCATTTAGTTCAATAGCAATTTAAACGCATGGTTCCATTTGTTATTTTTAAAGGCATAGTTTATCCATATCATAGCAAGTGCCTCTAAAAAGAAAGCGTTAGAAATATCCCCAAGGTCAATAACCTTTTCCCAGCCCCACTGCTTGGCAATACCGGCAACTAATTCTTTCGATTCCTTATTGTTTCCGGCAATGAATAAATCTGCAGTTCCTTCTTTCATTTTGGGATTACACATTGTTGAGGCAGATATGATATTAAATGCTTTTACAACATAAGCTCCGGGAAGCCATCCCTGAATGGTTCCTCCACCAGAGTGATCCACTGAAGACATAAAAGAGGGGGGAGCCCCGGGCTCAATTTTTAAAGGATTTGTAACGTCTATAACGATCTTGTTTCGAAAATGTTCAAGCCCGGCCATCTTGATTGCATTTTCCGTTCCCTGCCAGTTAGTTGCTATTACTACAATATCACCAAAAAGTGCAGCATCAGAAAACGTACCGGTCGATGCATTCTTGCCATTACTGTCTTTCCATTCCTGCAATTTTAGTGTATCTCTTGAACCTATTAAAACCTGATATCCAATTTTAATAAAGCCTTTTCCAAGTTCTTTGCCGACCATTCCCGAACCCAATATTCCAACTTTCATGATAATTATCTCCTTTTTTTTGCATTTTAACAAATATGCAATAAAAATAACAAATAACATGAGGCAGAGAGCAATTAACTGCTCAAATAAACAATGATAGTAAAAAGATGTGGGAATGTTTTGTAATTAGGGTGATTTATTGTAAAACAAAAATTATGAGATTTACGGTCATAATTTTTAGAACATTCAATAAATTGTAAATAAAAGAAATAAGGGAAAAATATTTACCCACTAAAATTAATTTTAAATTAATCTAAAATATTTACAAAGAGTTACAAAAATAATCAGAAAATAATAAAAATAATTTATTAGTTCAGAAAAAATTGTTTTACATATAAATTATTTGTAAGTGTTTTATAAATAAAAAGATATGATATCTAAAGTTTCATTAGTAATCAAAGGGAAAAAATAAAAAGGTCATTAAAAAATCAACTTTCTCTAATTAAAAATCTACACATATTAATTTATAAATAAAAAAATATTGTATACATTTTTAGAAAACAGCAGATAAAAATCAATGAAAAGAGAAAATAGTAACAAATTATTAATATAACTCTATTTTAATATATTAAAATGATTATTATCTTTTAAAGCTAAAAAATAAAAATTTAGAACAAAAAAACAAACAACATACTTGAATGAATAAAAAAATTCTACTAATCCTGTGCGGCATTTCATTTTTTGCTTTTACATTCAAACCTGGGGATGATCCCAAAAAATTAGGTAAAAAAGCAGATGATGATAATTCTAAATATACAAATGTTGGAAATGTCGGTTTAACAATTACAAATTTTGGCACATATGGGCATGGCTTTGCTTTATGGCCACAACAACCATGTGCGGAATTTCCATTAAATAGCGGTATAGAACATATTTATGATGGAGGTTTATGGGTTGGAGGTTATATAGCAAATGATTCTCTCGGCTCAGGTAAATCAGGTCCATACGTTACTACAGGAGCAGTGGATGCTGCGTCGGCTTCAAGAGGCGGTGGTTGGGAATATACTAATGCCCCGGGAAGTAAAGTCGTAGAAAAATCAAATTTACTTACATCAAAATACTACCAACCTGATGCAGTTTCACATCAGGATTTAGTATGTGATTATACAGATACCAGTACTACCTTGGCGAACGGTGAAGTAATACAATTTCATAGTCCATTGGGAATAGCAGTTCACCAAGAAAGTTATGCCTGGAATTTTCCCTTTGCTAATTTTTTTGTGATAATGAATTACACAATAAAAAATGTATCTAACAAGTATATTGATAGTGTTTATGTAGGGTTATGGACAGATGCAGTTGTTAGAAATACAAATATTACTTCCCCAAGATCTGGAACCCCATTTTTTAATAAAGGTGGAGATGGATATTCTGACTCGATGAAAATTGCTTATGAATTTGATGCGGCAGGAGATAACTGTGATAGCTATGTCGGGATACAGTTCTTAGGTTCCACACCGGCTCTTCCGAACAATTTTATAACTGAAATGGACACTATCCCAAGTGTAAACTTTGTAAGCTGGCAGCATAGTAATACAACAGATCCATTATTCTTTTCACCTTTAACTGATATAGATCGCTATCCCAAAATGCAAGGTTATTTTGCTGCTGATAAACGATTTGGAAA
>JAUZPC010000130.1 GCA_030706105.1 Bacteroidota bacterium
CGGCCTTCAATAAGTGCCGTAGTTGCTTTAAGACGTAAGCGGTCAATTTCCTCATTTATTGCAAAATCTTTTTCTATGTAAAGATCACTTGCTACTACATATGCTTCCGGCTGGTAATAATCATAATAGCTTATAAAAAACTCAACCGCATTTTCAGGGAAGAAAGATTTGAACTCTGAATATAACTGTGCAGCAAGAGTTTTATTATGTGAAATTATCAGTACCGGTTTATTTGCCTGTGCAATAACATTTGAAATTGTAAATGTTTTACCGCTTCCGGTAACTCCCAGGAGTGTCTGATATTTTTCATTATTATTCACCCCCTCAAGAAGCTGCCGGATTGCCTCCGGTTGGTCACCTGATGGCTGATAGTTTGAATGTAACTTGAATTGTCCCATGGTATTCTTCTGTAAATTTTTATTTATTATTATTTACTTTATTCTTGGCTTAATTTTGTGCGACTTGAAATAAAGCAAATTTCTAAAAATACTTCAATGTATTTTGCTTTGGGGTATGGCAAATGCATTAGATGTCAAATGTGTTTCTTATAAACTTTTTTAATTTTGTTTAAATAAATATCCTTTACTATCTATAATATATAGACCCATGAAAAATAAAAATAACTGGCTGGTAATATCCGGGATAATGGGATTTCTGGCAGTAGCTTTGGGAGCATTCGGAGCCCATTCTCTAAAATCTATTTTGTCTGATGATATGCTTAAAATTTATCAGACCGGAATTATGTATCATCTTATTCACGCTGGAATTCTACTGGCCTTAACGTTAAGCAGTAAAGACTTTTCCCGCTCGTCTGCTTTTATTCTTGCCGGTATTATTCTGTTTTCGTTCTCACTATACATTTATGCTGTTAGCGGAATAACAGGATTCGCAGTGATTACTCCTTTTGGCGGTGTATCATTGCTTATTGGCTGGGTAATGATAATATTAGATAGCAGGGAGAACTTAAAAAGCGGTGCTAGATAATGAGGGGGAAAGGTGAACCGTTTTATCCAGATAATTATGAAATTTTAAAACGGTTAGTAATACAAAACCATACTCGGGACAAAGCCCGCTCGTCTTTTAATCCGGCAGGTAACTGCCGGACTATCTATTAAAACTTTAACCTCAAGCTTTTTCTCTCACCGCCACGGATAAGAGAAGAGACGGTGCAGCTTGTCTCTTTGAAAAGAAGAGCATTATAAATATGCGCTCTGCAATTACTTTACTACTCTTAACTTAAAATATACTTCTTCGGGAGAAAAGATGCCTGCAAAGAAACGCTCATACATAACAGGTTCAATGTTAACAAGAAAATCCATCCACTTTAAAATTGAAAAATGTGAAGTGATGAATTTTTTCTCGATAATTTCAAACTGCGCTTTCCCTTCATAATTGGTTCTGTGGTTAAGTTTCCACTTTTCATAGAACTTCAATTTCCTGTTACCGATATATTCGTAATTATCAAAAGTCCTTATCGAGAATGGAATTTTATGATCAGGCTCTCCAAAGTATTTTGTGTTCAGAAAGAAAGGGGCATATACTATTATAGTGGAATTCGGTTTTGCTATCCTATAAAGTTCAGTTACGGTTTTATGGAAACTGTCCAGATGCTCGAGTATATGAGAAGCAAAAATTTCATCAAAAGTGTTATCCGCAAAAGGATACGGAAAAGTATTAATGTCATGGATAACATTTCCGCCATAGTCAACAACATCTAAATTTACATAACCCTCTTTAAGGTCTTTACCGCAGCCGAGATTTAATTTCATACTATATATATAGATAGTTTATAAAAAAAGTATATGTTTAAAATAAAAAACCCTGCCATAAATTGACAGGGTTAAAATAGTGACAAGTTAAAATTTAGTTAATAGAGATAACCGGGAAGTTGACACCTTTTAGATATACTTGCTCAACTTTCACTTTCGCTACTCCGGTTTTGACAATGTCAAGCTCTTCGGCCGCACCTTTTGAAAGGTCGAGCCCGAACTTCTTTGACACTGGTCCCCGATCATTTATCCTAATAATAACCGCTTTGTTGTTTTTAGGATTAGTGATCCTTAATAGAGTACCAAAACTGAAAGATCTGTGAGCGGCTGTTAAAGCCATTTGGTCATATACTTCGCCGTTAGCTGTTTTTTTACCGTGAAATCTTGGACCATACCATGTAACCGTCCATTCACCTATCTCTTTATAACTTATTATAGAACTATTTGCTACTTTAGCATTTTCAGTGATTTTAACTTCTTCACTAACTAACAAATTGTCTGTCGGTTTCGTTTCATTAGTAACTATAGTGAATCCGACCAGCATTAGTAATACTACTACTACCAATACCTTAGTTAATGAACTCAATAATTACCTCCGTTATTTATTATTTAAGTGATACAAAAGTATACCTATCCGAGTCTATAATCAACCACCCCACCCCCCGGATGTCAATATTTAACTTATTCCCAAATATACGACTATTTTGGTTTTCTAGTCGAAAAACCTCATGTTTGTTTACCCAAGTTACATTTGGAATCATTTTTTACTTGAGTGAAGAGACAACGTGTTGGAGTATAGTAATGTGAAATCAAAAAAAAATCCCGCCGGGGTATTAGCGGGATTATAAAATTTTTTTTGGGGAAGAATCTATTTCTTGTCTTTAGGTAACTTCTCTTCAGGGTTCTTTTCTGAATTCTTAGCAGATCCTTCCGGAGCCGGTAATGCATTTAAAGTATTCGGTTCTATATGAACCATTACATGCGTAATCTGTAAATCGGAAGCTAACAGTGCATCTTTAATTTTATGAGAAATATCGTGGCCTTTCTGAACAGACTCATTGCCATCAACTGTTATATGCATATCTACAAGAAACTGAAATCCGCTTTTTCTAACATAGCATTTCTCAACGTCGATTATTCCTTCAATCTTCATTGCTATTTCTTTTATCTTATCGTTAACTATAGGATACTGCTTATCCATAATTTCACCTACAGCGGTACGAAGCATATTTGCTCCGTTGAAAGCTACTATAAATGAAGCAGCAAAAGCTGCCCAGTCATCAGCGGAAGCAAAAGAATGTCCGCCAATAAGCGCTATGCAGATTCCTATAAAGGCTACACCCGAAGTTATTGCATCAGAACGATGATGCCATGCATCTGTTTTCATTGCTGAACTTTTAACTTCTTCACCCTGAGACCCAATTCTTCTAAAGAGAGTTTCTTTAATTACAACAACCAGAACCAGAGTAACCAGAGTAAACCACTTTGGGGGTTCGTTAGTCGCCGGATTTAGAATTTCGGTCATGCTCCCTTTGGCAATTACAAAAGCAGCGATTATTAGAAGCAATGAGACAATAGAAGCAGCAAGGGACTCAGCTTTACCATGACCATAAGGATGATCATGATCGGCTGGCTTTTGAGCAATCTTAAGTCCGCTAAATACAATTATTGAACTTGGTATATCTGTTATTGATTCAATTCCATCAGCTATTAACGCGAATGAATTGCCAAGGATACCTGTAGTAATTTTTAGACCGGCTAAAAAAGCGTTGGCTAAAAGCCCAATGGCTACGGATTTGATTCCCTCATCAATTTTACTACTCATTTTCTAAATCTTGTCACTTCTATAATTATTGGAGATTAAAGATAACAATAAACAGCTTAATCTTAAAGTAAATTAAAAGCAGTTAAGAAATTTATATTTATACTAAATCTAAATCTGATTAGCGGGCAAGTGATTAAGCGAGTGAGTTACAAAGTGGGAAGTTATAGCAAGAAGCTATACCTGTCATTCTTTATTTATCCAAATTATGTGTAATATTGAATTGTAAAATTATTATTTTTCTTCGATCTTTGAGAATAGTGATTTCTATTTTTATTTAAGCAAAGCTATTATAAGCAATAGATTGAAATCATATAAATGAACTGTTAAAAAGGAGCTTAAAAATGTTATTCCTAATTTCTACATTTGCCGCTATAGTTGCCGGTCTTGTTTTTATTAGTGCAAAAAAAAGATACAATAAACTTGAGACTACATTTTCCCTGGCGGGCTTATGTATTGCTTCAATTATTGCCATTTTACAATTCTGGACAGTAATCCCCGCAGGCCATGTAGGTATCCTGGATTTTTTTGGTAACGTGTCTGATAATACCCTTAAGCCCGGTGTGAACTTTGTTAATCCCATGGCTAACGTAGTAAAATTTGATGCCCGAACGCAAGAGCTAAAAGAGATAATGAATGTCCCTTCAAAAGAAGGACTGACTGTTCAGATTGAAATAAGCCTGCTTTTTTCTTTAAGCTTTGAAAATGCCAACAGGATATACAAAACCGTCGGCGAGGATTATGTTGAAAGAATCGTAATACCACAATTCAGATCTGTAGTAAGAGGTGTTACCGCCCGGTATGAAGCTAAAGCACTTTATACGGCAGAACGCGCACAGCTCTCAAAAGAAATTGAATCTGAATTAGTTAAACTAATAGGCCCAAGAGGAATAACACTTGAATCCGCTCCGATGCGCCAGATTGTTCTACCCGCCGGGTTGACTGCTTCCATTGAAGACAAGCTTAAAGCTGAACAGGAAAGTCAAAGAATGCAGTTTGTTTTAGTAAAAGAACAACAGGAAGCCGAAAGAAAAAGAATTGAGGCTAAAGGTATTGCAGATTTTCAGGATATAGTTTCTAAAGGTATCAGCATCCAATTATTAAAATGGAAAGGCATTGAAGCAACAGAAAAACTTGCGTCTTCTCCAAACAGTAAAGTTGTCATTATCGGAGGCAAAGACGGACTTCCTGTAATTTTAGGCAATGACAAGTAGAATAGCTGGGAAGTTTTTAAAGTTATAAAGTTTATAAAGTTGAAAGTTATAAGGTTATAAAGTGAAAAGTTGAAAGTTATAAGGTTATAAGGTTTATAAAGTGGGAAGTTCATAAAGTTTTTAAAGTTAAAAGTTATAAAGTTTTTAAGGTTGTTAAAGTAAATAGTAAAGGTATTTAGTGACCATAAGTAAATTTGAAGATATTGAGTCTTGGAAACTTTCTAAAGAATTAAATTTAGAATTATTCCGCATATTTGAAAACAGTAAAATGTACTCCCTCAAGGACCAAATATTACGTGCTTCAATTTCCATTATGAATAATATTGCAGAGGGCTTTGAGCGACAAACGAACAAAGAATTCAAACAATTCCTTTATATAGCTAAAGGTTCAGCAGCCGAAGTAAGGAGTATGCTTTATCTTATTAATGATTTAAATATTGTTGATGGGCCAACTTATGATGCATTGAATGAAAAAACTATTTATATCTCAAAATTGCTTTCCAATTTTATTAAGGTATTATAGTATTAAATAAGATTAATATCTGGATTGATAAAAAAGGGTGAGGACTTCTCTCCACCCTTTTTTAATAAAGTCCGGTTTTATTTAGACCTCAGGAACTTTCAACATTATAACATTATAAACTTTCCACTTTATAACTTTAAACTTTACAAACTTTCCACTTTATAAACTTTATAACATTATAACTTTCCAGCTCTATGCTTTTGGGCCGAGCATCTTTTCGGGTCTTACTACCTCGTCAAATTTTTCTGCAGTTAACAATCCCAATTCAATTGCTGCTTCCTTAAGAGTTTTATTTTCCTTATGAGCTTTCTTTGCTACTTTAGCGGCATTGTCATAACCGATATGAGGATTTAAAGAAGTAACCAGCATTAAAGAGTTTTCCAAATTCTTTTTAATTACTAACTCATTCGCCTGTACGCCTACTATACAATTATCAGTAAAACTGCTGCAAGCATCCGAAATTAGTTTTATTGACTGCAATACATTAAATATAATTACAGGTTTAAATACATTGAGTTCAAAGTTACCGCTTGCACCGGCAAAATTAACCGTAGTATCATTCCCGAATACCTGAACGCAGACCATTGTCATAGCTTCGCATTGGGTCGGGTTTACTTTTCCCGGCATAATTGAACTTCCAGGTTCATTTTCAGGAAGCTGAAGTTCGCCGATTCCGCATCTCGGACCTGAGCCGAGCCATCTAACGTCATTTGCAATTTTCATTAAAGAAGCGGCAAGCGTTTTAAGTACGCCGCTTAACTCAACTAAAGCGTCGTGAGTTGCCAAAGCTTCAAATTTGTTGCGTGCAGTAATAAAAGGTTTTCCTGTTAGTTGAGCAATTTTTCCTGCACCCCTAACTGCAAATTCAGGATGAGTGTTTAAACCTGTACCCACAGCGGTACCACCCAAAGCCAGTTCGCATAAGCGAGGCAGGCATCCGTTTATTCTTTCCAATCCATTTGTAAGCTGCTGAACATAACCGGAGAATTCCTGTCCCAGAGTAAGAGGTGTGGCATCCATAAGATGAGTACGCCCAATCTTAATAATATTTGTAAACTCCTCTGCCTTAACTGCCAGAGCATCTCTTAGCTTAGTAACCATTGGGATCAAGCTTTCATGGACCTCCTGAACAGCGGCAATATGCATTGCTGTTGGGAAAGTATCATTTGAAGATTGCGCTTTGTTAACATCATCATTAGGGTGAATCGGTTTTTTACTGCCTAAAGTTCCGCCTGCAATTTCAATTGCCCGGTTTGAGATAACTTCATTAACATTCATATTAGTCTGGGTACCGCTTCCGGTCTGCCAAACGACCAAAGGGAAATGACCGTCAAGTTTACCTTCAATAACTTCATCCGCAGCTTTAACTATTAATTTTGCTTTATCTTCGGGCAGCAGACCAAGTTCTTCGTTAACGAGGGCTGCAGCTTTTTTCAAAATTCCAAATGCTTTAATAACGGGACGCGGAAAGGTTTCACCGCCAATTTTAAAATTCATAAGAGAGCGGGCTGTCTGGGCTCCATAGTATTTGTCAGAAGGAACTTTAATCTCACCCATGCTGTCGGTTTCTATTCTATAATTCATAATATATCCTTGTATATAAATAACTTAATTTTCAAAAAAATGTCCGATATTATAACAATAATATAGAATAAAAGAAAGCGAATGGTTTTAATAAATTTCACAAGTAAGAAAAATGTGAGAAAAAGGCAGTACCCTTTAAGATTTTATTTCTTAAGAGAAGAAATTTCATCGCTTGTAAGAAGGCGGACTTCGCCCGGGGCCAGAGCCGCAAGTTTGATATTTTTGATTCTTACCCTAATCAGCCGCAAAGTAGGATGACCGATTGCAGCAGTCATTTTTCTAACTTGCCGGTTCCGTCCTTCAATAAGCGTTAAGGAAATCCAACAGGTGGGTATATTTTTTCTTTCACGTATTGGAGTTGAACGAGGAGAAAAACCAGGGTCGTCAATAATTTTTACTTTTGCAGGGAGTGTTATTTTACCTTCTATAGCAACACCGCTTTTCAATCTTTCAAGGTCGTCCTTTAACGGCACCCCCTCAACCTGAGCATAGTATTCCCTTTCATGCTTGTTAGCCGGGTTAAGCAGGTAGCTGTTTAGGGCATTATCATTTGTAAGCAGAAGTAATCCTTCACTGTCTTTATCCAGTCTCCCGACCGGATAAATATCTTTCTC
>JAUZPC010000131.1 GCA_030706105.1 Bacteroidota bacterium
AAAAGACTAAATGTGAAGGTAAGTATAGCTGAAAGAATAAGCCATCTGGAAATCAGGCAGATAAGCATTAGGACAATATACGTTACTGATATAAGAGCCGTTGACCACAATACCGTAGATGTAAAACTATTCTTTTCATCGGATTTTGTTTCTTTTTTATCTTTTATCCATTTCAGGATAATATCTCCTACTATGGTACCTGGAATAACAATAAAAAGATATTGACAAAAGTAAATTCTGAATAACCCGGTTATTTGAAAATTATCCCACAAATACTTCATCCAGCTTCCGTCCACGTTTTGAGTTAAGCGGAAAGCTAATAGAATGCCAAAAACAGATAGTCTGAGTAATATGTTGTTTTTAGTGAACAGCCAAATTAGAGATCCAAAAACACACATATTTGCTAATACAAGAATAATGATGTCACTTCTCGTATATTTGAAGCCGCTACCGTCAGGGTATTTAACAATTGCAAGAAATATTCCTAACCCTACAAATCCAAATATTTTTAATACAAGATTCATTTTTTGTGTAATCTGTGGTATCTTGGCATAAGCAAAAAATAGTAAAACAAATGCACATATGGCAATCAGATTAGTATATAAATTCGGATTCTGATTTAGAGTCGTTGGTCTGATGTGCTGAATAATAATTGCAAAAACAGCTAAAAGAATACCGCGCAAAAGAATTCCGAAAGAAATCCTTAACTTTGATACTCCTGCTTCAATCTTTTTTGAGAGTGCAAATGGAAAGGCCGCCCCCATTGAAAAAAGAAAGAAAGGGAAGACCAAATCGACCCAGGAAATTCCTGGCCAGAGTCTTAATGCTTCAGTTGGTGGGGGATTCTGAGCATGAAACATCCAATTAGGCAGCGTATTCGGTATCCTGCTGGATAATATCATGCCTAAAATTGCAATTCCTCTCAAGGCATCCAAAGCCAGAGCTCGTACCGGATTTTTTTTCCCCGGTTCAATCATAACTGTATCGCCATTTTCCAAGTTAATAACTTTCTAAATATAGTTTTCTCAAATACAAGCGCGAAATATAAACAGAATTGATTAAATAATAAACTTTGAAAAATGCTTAAATATGTGTATATAGTATTAAAGTATATAAAGAAAAATTGTTTTTATTATTATCGGTGAGTAAACATATATAATATGTTCCGATATAATATTGAGAATGTTTTTTATGGAAAACTATAATGAAGGATTATTAATGAAGATACAAACAGTAGTGATGGAAAAGAAAAAAAAGATAGCCCTTATAGCGCACGATAATAAGAAACAGGACTTACTGGCGTGGGCAAAATTTAATGAAGGTACACTATCAGAACATGAATTGTATGGTACAGGAACAACCGGTGGATTGATTGCTGATGAACTGAATCTTGAGGTGCAAAGATTTAAGAGTGGTCCATTGGGAGGTGACCAGCAGGTTGGTGCAAAAATTGCCGAAGGGAAAATTGATTTTCTGATATTTTTTTGGGACCCGCTTGAACCATTACCTCATGATCCGGATATTAAAGCATTACTAAGAATAGCTGTCTTATATAATATCCCGGTTGCCTGCAACAGGGCATCAGCGGATTTCTTAATCTCATCATCTCTGATGAGTGACGTATATTATCGGGAGATTGTCTCTCCGGAAAGAGGGAAAAGCAGTTCAAAATAGTTTTGGTTTTTAGTTATTGCATAATGAATGGGCTGCAGGTTATTTCCATTTATAAAATAAATGATATTCAAAAATTGTATTTGTATTATCAATTCAAAATAACTAAATTTACACAATAAATTTCTAACTTAGGATTAAGATAATTATGAGCGAAGTTAAAGGTCAAATAATACAAGTAATTGGCCCTGTAGTTGACATCCAATTTCCAGATGGTCACTTACCAAAAATATTAAATGCAATCAGGATTCCAAGAACAACCGTTGAAGGTGTTGAGGATGAATTAATCACAGAAGTACAACAGCATTTGGGGGAAGATAGAGTTCGAACAGTTGCTATGGATACTACTGATGGCCTTGTAAGAGGTATGGATGCTTATGATACTGGCGATCCAATAATGGTTCCTG
Source organism: Bacteroidota bacterium (assembly GCA_030706105.1). GTDB lineage: Bacteria > Bacteroidota > Ignavibacteria > Ignavibacteriales > Ignavibacteriaceae > JAUZPC01. The sequence continues at coordinate 2,079 of JAUZPC010000131.1, forward strand.
TAGGCCCGGAAACTTTAGGTCGTTTAATCAATATTTTGGGAAAAGGTGTTGATGGATTAGGCGAAATTAAGTCTGCAAAAAAATATCCTATTCACCGTTCTGCTCCTTTATTTAAGAATTTGTCAACTAAAACAGAAATGTTTGAAACAGGCATAAAGGTTATTGATTTACTTGAACCTTATTCTAAGGGAGGTAAAACAGGTTTATTCGGAGGTGCCGGTGTTGGTAAAACGGTTGTTATTCTTGAACTTATTCATAATATTGCAACGCAGCATGGCGGTTTATCAGTATTTGCCGGTGTAGGTGAACGAACTCGTGAAGGGAATGACCTTTGGCGGGAAATGAAAGAATCCGGTGTTATATCTAAAACTGCTTTAGTTTTTGGACAGATGAATGAACCTCCAGGCGCAAGGTTAAGAGTTGGATTAACCGGTTTAAGTATTGCAGAATACTTTAGAGATGAAGAACAGAAAGATGTTTTATTGTTTATTGATAACATTTTCCGTTTTACTCAGGCAGGTTCTGAAGTTAGTGCTTTATTAGGCCGTATGCCTTCTGCAGTTGGATATCAACCTAACTTAGCTACTGAAATGGGTGCTCTTCAGGAAAGGATTACATCTACAGATAAAGGTTCAATTACATCAGTACAGGCTATTTATGTTCCGGCAGATGACTTAACAGATCCGGCTCCGGCGGCAGCTTTTGCGCACCTTGATGCTACTACTGTTTTAAGCCGTCAAATTTCTGAATTAGGTATTTTCCCAGCAGTTGATCCTCTTGAATCATCTTCAAAAATTCTTGAACCGAGTATATTGGGGCAAGAACATTATGATGTTGCAATAAATGTTAAAGAAATGCTTCAGCACTATAAAGATCTGCAAGACATTATTAATATTATGGGTATGGATGAACTTTCAGATGATGATAAAACCATTGTTAAACGTGCCAGAAGAATACAAAGATTCTTTAGTCAGCCTTTCTTTGTAGCTGAACAATTTACTGGATATAAAGGTAAATATGTTAAACTTGAAGATACTATAAAAGGTTTTAAGGAAATTATAGACGGTAAACATGATGAACTTCCTGAAGCTGCATTTATGTATGTTGGCTCTATTGAAGAAGATGTTGAAAAAGCTAAATCAATGAAATAATTATGGCAGAATTAAAACTTGAAATAATTACTCCCTATAAATCAATGTTTTCCGGTATAATTAAATCTATTACCATACCCGGAACAGTAGGCAGTTTCCAGATACTAATTAACCATGCTCCTTTGATTAGTACTTTTGAGTGCGATATTATAAAGATAGTATTGTTTAACGACGATGTTATTTATTATACTACCAGTGGCGGTACAGTCGAAGTGCTTGACAATAAAGTTCTTGTTCTGGCTGATACGATTGAAAATGTGAAAGATTTGGATGAGGTAAGAGCAAAGAGAGCCAAAATGAGGGCACAGGAACGACTAGCAAATAGGGAAGATAAACGAATTGATGTGCATAGAGCAGAAGTGGCACTACAGCGTGCTGTTAACCGCTTAAATGCAATAGAAAAATATATTAAGAGTGAAGTCTAATAAAAAAACGGAGCATTAAGCTCCGTTTTTTTTTGTATGTTTAGCAAGTAACTGCAAATAATAAACACTCTTAATTCAATATGAATATAAAAAACAAGGGAGGTGATTGCGCTTCACCCCCCCCATTATAGGAGTATATATTGCACCTATGAGAAATTATTTTGAAGAAAGATATCTTCTTTCAACTTCTGTCCAATTTACAACATTCCACCAATTTTCAATATATTCTGCTCTTCTGTTTTGATATTTCAAATAATAAGAATGCTCCCAAACGTCAAGCACTAATAATGGAGTACCTTTCTTTTCGGAAATATCCATTAAAGGATTGTCCTGGTTAGCAGTAGAAATAATTTCAAGTTTGCCGCCATTTGAAATTAACCAAGCCCAGCCTGAACCAAATCTTGTTAATCCTGCTTCAGAAAATTTCTTTTTAAATTCTTCCACAGAACCGAAATTTTCAATTATGGCTTTACCAATTTCACCGGTGGGAGTACCACCGGCATTTGGTGCCATAATGCTCCAAAACATATTATGGTTCCAAACTCCTCCGCCGTTATTCTTTACACCGGCAGGATATTTGGAAACAGTGGCAAAGATATCTTCTATGGTTTTACCTTCTGCATCAGTTCCTTCAATTGCTTTATTGAAGTTGGCAACATATGTTGCATGATGTTTGTCATGATGGAACTCCATTGTTGCTTTGTCAATGAAGGGTTCCAATGCATCGTGAGCATAAGGTAATGGCATAAGTTCAAATTTAGACATTTTATATCTCCTTACAATTATTATTATTTAATATTCACTTATTTAATTCACTAATAGTTTCTATACTCCAAATGAATCACCACACCCGCAAGTCTTTTGAGCGTTGGGATTATTGAAAACGAATCCTTTTCCGTTTAGCCCATTTTGAAAATCAAGTGTAGTACCTGTTAAATAGAATAAACTTTTACCATCAACATAAATATTTATTCCATCTTGTGTGAGAACAGTATCAGCTTCTCTACTTTGAGCATCAAAATTCATAATATAAGTAAAACCTGAGCATCCTCCACCTTTTATCCCGACTCTCAAGCCATATTCTGCCGGAACATCGTTCTCGGCCATTATTTTCTTAATTTCAACAACTGCTTTATCAGATAATATAATATCATTTACATTTTCAGACATTTTTAACTCCATTTATTATAAAGGGTCACCCGGGGTTGTACATACAAAATCGGGGTAATTTATTTTCCATACTTTTGAATCCAGTTTTTCAAAAATTCCTTTCTGTTCGAAAAAAGATATTACAGAGCTGCTAAGTTTGTCAATTTCAGTATAAGTAGTCTTAATATCTTTTTGTTCAAAAAAGTGTTTAATGCCATATTGTATATCTAAAAAGAATATATTGGATTTGTGAAAAACCGGAAATTTAGATTTAAAATAATTTAAAAATATTACATAATCTTTCTCTATTAAATTTTCCTTTTCATCTAACTTCATTATAATTTTCCTTTGTTTGTGCCTTGCTCAACAAATATGCAGGCGAGTTCTTTCTAAGATTGTTAACTGTTTCAATTAATTTACCGCCGGTATAAACAATTTCTTCTTCAGTAGTATATCTCCCAATTCCAAAACGTATAGAAGAAAAAGTATCCTGATCAGATAATCCAATTGCTTTTAAAACTCTGTTAGGTTCAGGCTTATCAGTACTACATGCTGAGCCTGAGGACATTGCAATTGTTTTTAATTCCGAGATCAAAGATGATGATTTAATATATTTAAAGCAAATATTTAAGTTGTTTGGCAGCCGGTTAGCAAGCTTTCCGTTAAGTGATATGTCAGTTAAATTATTTGCTAAAATATCGAATAACTTATTTCTTAGAATTATCAGCTTTTCTGTTTCTGACTGAAAATTCTCAGCTATCAATTGCACAGCTTTACCTAATCCGACTATATAAGGAACATTTAGAGTTCCGGATCTAAAGCCTGACTCCTGACCGCCTCCAAGTAATAATGGGGGAATGTTAATTCCTCTTTTTTTATAAAGTACACCTATTCCTTTCGGGGCATACAGTTTATGTCCTGAAAAGGATAAGAAATCTATATTCAGTTTGTTTATATCTATATCAATTTTTCCAAATGCCTGAGCTGCATCTGTATGGAATAAAACTCCATGTCCTTTGCATATATTCCCAATTGCTTCCAGATCGTTTAATGTTCCGATTTCATTATTCGCCGACATTAAAGAAACAAGCTTTGTTTTGCCGGAAATCGACTTCTCCAGCTCATCTATACTAATCTCTCCATATTTATTCACTTTAAGATAAGTAACTTCTGAACCGTTAGACTCAATCCTTTTCAGAGAGTTAATTACAGCAGAGTGCTCTATTTCAGAAGTAATAATATGCGTATTTTCAGAGCCATATAATTCAAAGATTCCGTTATGTACGGTATTAATTGATTCAGTGGCACCGGATGTAAAAAATATTTCTTTAGGGGAAACATTAATGAATGAAGCGATAATCTCTCTGGATTTTTCAACTGCCGCAGCTGCTTCAAGCCCATACCAGTGGCTTTTTGAAGAAGGGTTTCCAAATTTTTCATTGAAATATGGCAACATTGCCTCTATTACCAAGGGATCAACCGGAGTAGTAGCATTATAATCCAAATAAACAGGAAGTTTCATAATTACATCAAATGTCTTATAGTAATATCATCAAAAAAAATATTTAGTCTGTTTTGAATGATCGCAACCGGATTTTTTAAAGTGCAACAATCTGCAATTTGGCAATCAGTTTTATTCGGCCTATTCTTTTTTAAGCATCTTGTTAAAGCGTAGCTTTCATTCAATGATTCAATAATCTCACTAAGCGTAACATCGTCAGGACTTTTAAGAAATTTATAACCGCCATTAACTCCTTTAGTTGAAGTTATTATATTATTTTTTGCTAAACGCTGTAGTATTTTAGCCAACAGTTCGTAGGAAATATTATAATTATCAGAAATTTCTTTTGCTGTGGAAAATTCCGTAATTCCTTTGTTAGCTATATACTGTATAGCAATTAATGCATATTCTGTTTTTCGTGAAAATTTTATCATACAAATAAGACTAAATTTGTCGTATATAAATTAATAATAAATCGTTAAAATTCAAAGTATTAAAAGTGACGTATTTAACCTGTCACATTTGTAGTAATATCAAAGGTTTGCCATTTATTAAGAGCTGGCTCTACAACGTCAGATGCAATTTATTTCTTATATATAATACTAAGAATACTGTCGCCCACAATCGGTCTGTAATGACTTGCTTCATAATAATTTGTCATGGATTCTGTAAACTTATTTTTTCCTGAAAAATCAAATAACTTATCTCCAAATACACTCATCAAAATATTCATATCTTTATCCGAAAATTTTATTTGATCGTAAAGGGGGCTAATAACAACTCTGTAGTTGGATTTGTTCTTTATAAGGATTCTCTTCACATCATATAACATATTCAATTGTCTATTGTTAATTCTGTTTAGTTTATCTTTTCGCTCCCCATTCCTGCTATAAAATGAATCCTTATGCTTTAAGTAGTAATTTGTTGGGTCTTGTACAATCTCAGTTTCCTGGTCCAGAATGGGCCGGTTACACAGCAGGACCGGTTGGAAGAGGACCCCGTCTATTCCCCCTATACTCTGGCGGTGGAGATCGCCGGGCTGGTGGCGGCGGCCGACATGGCGGATGCCAATCACGAGCCGGCGGTGGCCAA
>JAUZPC010000132.1 GCA_030706105.1 Bacteroidota bacterium
ATATACTAATATGTAACGGTGAAAAAGCTGATCAATATAAAAAAAGAAGCAAATATTTGAATAAAACAAATGAATTACCGGGTGCTTTTTATATTATTAGATTAAATAACTATATTTTTTATTTCATCTGAGGGTTGCTGGAGGCCTTTTTTTAGGCCGGCCCTTACGTATCTGTTCTTTTCCGGGGGGTATTCGCGTATGCATAGTGAAACAGTAAAAGATTTTAAAGCTATTAGACCGTAATTTTACCAAAGGAGTATTCTAATTTCTCCACAATAATGAGAAAGTCCTGCAGAAACGAAATATGATAGATTAGAGTATCTCTAAGAATTAATTACAATATCATAAACAAAAGTAAAGGAACTAAAAACATGGGAACTAAATTATTAAAGAAAACCAAGGAGAGAATTGAAGAAGAAGAGAAATGGAAACGGAAATATTGTTTATCATATCACTTAGACAGAGTATCATCATTAGCGTATTTATTAAGCCGCTCATTCGAAATAGCGTTTGCCGGGGATATGGTAGGCGATATGGCAAAATTTCTTGAGGCATTTGAATTCCTTGAAGAAGAAATTAAGCTTATAAAGGTAAAAGCTGAGGAAGAACTATATATAGCCATCGACAAAATTTAGATTAAACTTTCTTCATATATCAACTATTGAAAATATACAATGGATTGACAGTATAATATTAATATCATAGAAGGGAATTGCTATTTTTTTTCAGTATGTATGGAAAACTTTAAAACAAAAAAAGCCCTGTAAATATTTAGTTTACAAGGCCTTATGTTTGTACACCCAGAAGGATTCGAACCCTCAACCTTTTGATCCGTAGTCAAATGCTCTATCCAATTGAGCTATGGGTGCATATATTTTATTTTGTGGAGCTAAGCGGGATCGAACCGCTGACCTCTTGAATGCCATTCAAGCGCTCTCCCAGCTGAGCTATAGCCCCGAAATAACAAACAAACTTAAAAAAACAACAAAGGCCAAAAACTCTTAATAATGCCATTCATCCCGACGAGTCGGGACCCAGCTGAGCTATAGCCCCAAACATTAGTCTGTAAAAATAACCTATTTTTTAGATATTATCAAGCTATTATTTAAATTGCCTTTCAGCTGTTTTATTCAGGGGTTAGTATCTATGTAAATGTGATATCTTTTTGGGTTTAAGCCGTTATTATTTAGTTTCTTTGCATATCTTTGAAGCTATTTATATATTTAAATAATAATTTCAATATTTTTCTAATAAAAACTAAGTAAGCGATGAAAAAGATTTATATAAATGAACTGGCTGAATATGTTGGTAAAGAAATTACTATACAAGGCTGGGTTTATAATAAACGCTCAAGCGGTAAAGTAAAATTTTTAGTCTTAAGAGACGGTTCAGGTTATCTGCAGTGTGTATATTTTAAGGGCAATGTAACTCCGGAGGTATTTGAAACTGCCGATAAAATCGGACAGGAGTCTTCCGTAGAGGTTACAGGTCTGGTAAAAGAAGAACCAAGAGCCCCGGGAGGGTTTGAATTGGATGCTACCGGACTAAATATTATATCTGAAGCCCACGATTATCCAATCACTCCAAAGGAGCACGGGGTTGAGTTTTTAATGGATAACAGGCATTTATGGCTGCGTTCCAGCAGGCAGGTAGCTATTCTTAAAATAAGGCACAGAATTGTTAAGGCTATCAGAGACTTCTTTGATAATAAAGGATTTACTTTGATGGATCCGCCTATTATTACTCCTGCAGCCTGCGAAGGTACTTCAACTTTATTTGAAACCCAGTATTTTGATTTAGGAAAAGCTTATTTAACCCAATCAGGGCAATTATATGCTGAAGCCGGTGCTATGGCACTCGGCAAAGTTTATACGTTTGGTCCTACTTTCCGAGCTGAAAAATCTAAAACACGCCGTCACTTAACTGAGTTTTGGATGTGCGAACCGGAAGTTGCTTTTGCTGATTTAAATGATGACATGGATTTGGCTGAGGAATTTTTAGAGTATATTGTTCAGACTGTATTAAAGGATATGGGAGAAGAATTAAAAGTTCTTGAGAGAGATACTTCCATGCTTCAGAATGTAAAAAGGCCTTTACCAAGAATTTCCTATGATGAAGCTGTAGAAATATTAAAGAAAAACGGTGTTGAATTTGAATATGGGAACGACCTTGGCGGTGGAGATGAAACCATAATTTCCAATCAGTTTGACCGTCCTGTTATGGTACATCGTTATCCGGCAGAAGTAAAAGCGTTTTATATGAAACGTGATCCTGAAAATGAAAAATTTGCTTTAGCGGTTGATGTGCTTGCGCCCGAGGGTTATGGCGAAATTATAGGCGGCAGCCAGAGAGAAGATAATCTTGATTATTTGTTGCAGCGAATTAAACAGCACGATCTTCCACAGGAAGCTTTTGAATGGTATCTGGACTTAAGAAGATTTGGTTCCGTTCCTCATTCAGGTTTCGGCTTAGGACTTGAACGTACTGTAAGCTGGATTTGCGGCTTAGATCATGTGAGAGAATCTATTCCATTCGCAAGATTGATCTATAGAAACACTCCATAATACTTTAGTCATATTGACCTTTAATATTTTTTAGTATTTTAAATTATGAATTTAGAAATAATTTTATTTATACTATTCAGCGTAATTGCTGCTGCAAGTGCTGTTATTATGATAACCAGGGCAAATCCGATAATATCGGCTTTGTTTCTGGTTCTTAATTTTGCGTGCCTTGCCGGATTATATCTTTTATTAAATGCTCAATTTATTGCAGTAACACAAATTATTGTGTATGCCGGTGCAATTATGGTTCTCTTTCTCTTTGTTATAATGCTATTGCGGCCTGAACACGATCTTACTCTGCAAAAGAAAAGTAAGATAAAATTTATGGCAGCTGCGGCAGGTATTTTTGTATTTGCTCAATTAGTATATATAATTTTCTTCTTTTCACCCAATGCTTCCCAAAAAACATCAGTGCAGAGCAGTATTAATTCCGGGACAATTGAACAAATCGGTACTGCAATATTTACTAAATACGTTATCCCTTTTGAGGCGGCAGGATATTTATTGTTGGCGGCTGCCATAGGGGCGCTTGTTTTAGCTAAAAAGAAATTTGAATAACCCATGACTACCATCCCAATTGAATATTATCTTGTTTTAAGCGCATTTATGTTTATAACGGGTGTTATAGGCGTTTTAATTAGAAGAAATGCAATTATTGTTTTTATGTGCATTGAGCTTATGCTTAATTCTGCTAATTTATCTTTAGTTACTTTTTCGTCTTATATGGGTAATTCCATAGGTCAGGTTTTTGTTTTTTTTGTAATGACAGTTGCTGCTGCTGAGGCTGCCATAGGGCTTGCAATAATTATTGCTCTTTTTAGAAATAAGATGACTTTAAATATTGACGAAGTTAACATAATGAAATGGTAAAATTCAATAATCATTATCGGAATTGTTTTATTAAATGACTCAATATATTTATTTAACGGTTTTATTACCACTTCTTGGTTTCATTGTAAATGGAATTTTCGGTAAAAAATATTTTAGCGAAAAAATATCAGGGATTATCGGCAGCGGAACGATTGGAGCTTCTTTTTTAGTTGCACTTCTTTCTTTTATTCAGGTTTTGGGTTTGCCTTCCGAACAGCGTTCAATAGAGGTATCACTATTCAACTGGTTCAACATAGGCAATCTGAATATTAATGTTGCATATCAGGTAGATCAGTTATCATTAATAATGGCATTAATTGTAACCGGGGTAGGCTTTATCATTCATGTATATTCAATTGGTTATATGCATAATGATAAAGGTTTTGCAAGATTCTTTGCATACTTAAACCTTTTCATCTTTGCCATGATGAATTTAATATTGGGAAGCAATTTCTTGATATTATTTTTAGGATGGGAAGGTGTCGGCCTTTGCTCTTATTTGTTAATTGGTTTTTGGTATGACAGGAAATTTGAAAAGAGTACTACCTCTGATGCGGCAAAAAAAGCATTTATTGTAAACAGGATAGGCGATTTCGGCTTTTTGATTGGACTATTTTTAATTTATCTTACATTTGGCAGTCTTAATTTTAAAGAAGTATTTCCGGCTGTAAATGCCATGAGTAATACTACCATATTTAATTTAATTGCCCTATTCTTGTTTATAGGTGCAACCGGTAAATCCGCCCAAATCCCGTTATTTGTTTGGCTGCCTGATGCAATGGCCGGCCCGACTCCGGTTTCAGCATTAATCCATGCTGCTACTATGGTTACGGCTGGTGTTTATATGGTGGCACGCTGTTCTGTTATATTTGCATCTGCTCCTGCTATTATGACTCTTGTTGCGGTAATAGGTGCAGTAACTGCAATATTTGCAGCTACAATAGGGCTTGTGCAGACCGATATAAAGAAAATACTTGCATACTCAACTATTAGCCAGCTTGGTTATATGTTTTTAGCCATGGGAGTAGGAGCATTTTCTGCCGGGATATTTCATGTAATGACGCATGCATTTTTCAAAGCTTTATTATTCCTTGGCGCCGGCTCAATTATTCATGCCATGCACGACAAACAGGATATTACTAATTACGGCGGCCTAAAAAAGTATATGCCGGCTACTTATAAAACATTTTTAATAGCGGCATTGGCTATTTCAGGTATTCCGCCGCTCTCCGGTTTTTTTAGTAAAGATGAAATTCTATGGAATGCTTTTGCTAACGGGGGAGTAGTATTATGGCTGGTCGGGGTAGTTACATCTTTAATGACTGCCTTTTATATGTTTAGACTTTATTATCTTACTTTTGAAGGGAAGGAAAGATTTGGACATGACGCTCACCCTCATGAGTCTCCAAAGATAATGACAATCCCTTTAATCATTCTGGCGGTTCTCTCTGTCATTGGCGGATTTGTTGGTATTCCGGCGGTTTTCGGGGGAGAGAATAGTAATCTTTTTGAAAAATGGCTTGAACCTGTATTTGCCGATGCAAACAGAAAATTATCATTTTACAACAGTTATGGGCATACAACTGAAATTTTGCTAATGCTGGTTACCGTAACAGGCGCAGTCTGTTCAATATTACTGGCCAGATTTATTTATCTAAAGAGAATAAGCATTGCCGATAATTTATCAAGAACATTCCCCAAAGTTTATAAGATATTATTAAACAAATACTATGTTGATGAAATTTACAATACTGCCGTAGTTAATCCGATAGTAAAAATATCAGACAGGTTTTTATGGAAAATTACAGACAATAAGTTAATTGACGGTCTTGTTAATGGAACCGCTGATGTTATTTTATTAATATCGGGTTATATAAGGAAAATTCAGACCGGTGTTACTCAAATTTATGCACTGGTAATGGTTTTAGGTATTGGTCTGGCCATATTCTGGCTAATTTTAAGTATTAAATAATATGGAAAATATCTCATTGCTTACATATACTCTGTTTCTCCCTTTATTAGGCGCTATTCTAATTTTATTTATTAATAAAAGAAAAGAAAATGCTATCAGGTTATCCGGATTAGTAATATCCATATTAACATTTATAGTTTCATTATTTGTATTCTTTAATTTTAACCCTTCCGCTGATAATTTTCAGATGGTACAAAAAGTCGGATGGATAAAGAATCTTAATATCAGTTATCAGGTTGGTATAGACGGGTTCTCATTGTTGTTACTAATGCTTACTACTTTTTTAACTCCGATAACTTTACTTTCTGCCCGGAATAGCATAAACAAGCAGGTTAAAGAATTTACTTTTTTTATGCTGATTCTTGAAGTCGGGATGATAGGCGTTTTTATATCATTAGATCTTTTCTTGTTCTATATTTTTTGGGAAGCGATGCTTATCCCGATGTATTTTATTATCGGCATTTGGGGGGGCGACAGGAGAATTTATGCTGCAGTAAAATTCTTTTTATTTACTATGTTCGGCAGTTTGTTAATGCTGGTTGCAATTGTCTGGCTGGCTATTTATGCAGGGCAGTATTTAGGCGGTTTTTCTACTGATTTGCTTGCGTTATATAAAGTAGCCCCAAGCATAGCTTCAAACGTACAGAATTATTTGTTCTGGGCTTTCTGTTTAAGCTTTGCAATTAAAGTCCCTATTTTCCCTTTGCATACCTGGCTGCCTGATGCACACGTGCAGGCTCCCACGGCAGGCTCAGTAATACTTGCCGGGGTTTTACTTAAAATGGGAACTTATGGGCTTGTCAGGTTTTGTTTGCCGTTGTTTCCTTCGGCTTCAATTCAATTTGCCCCGATATTATCCATTTTGGCAATTATAGGCATTATATATGGCGCACTTGTGTCTATGGTTCAAACAGATATGAAAAAACTTGTTGCATATTCTTCTGTTTCCCACCTGGGGTTTGTGGTACTGGGTATTTTTGCTTTTACGCAGGAGTCCATGCAGGGTGCAATTATTCAAATGATAAACCACGTGCTTTCAACCGGGGCTTTGTTCCTTATTGTCGGTATTATTTACGAAAGAACTCACACCAGGGAAATCTCGGAATATGGCGGTATTGCTAAAATTGTTCCTCTGTTTTCTATTGCCTTTATGATTGCTTCACTTTCTTCCATGGGATTACCGGGTCTTAACGGCTTTATAGGTGAATTCCTGATATTATTAGGCGTTTTCAAATCAAACGTTCTGAATAATTGGATGTATGCCATATTTGCCGCTACTGGAGTTATTCTATCTGCTGTATATCTTTTATGGCTATACCAGAGGGTAGTATTTGGTGAAGTAAAAAATGAAAAGCTATATAAATTGACCGATTTAAGTGCAAGAGAAATGTTTGTTCTGATTCCGGTTTTTGTTTTTATCTTTTGGATAGGTATATATCCGAATACGTTTTTAAATATATCAAAAACATTTTCTGCCAGAATAGTTAATCAGGTAACTACTGACAATGCGGCTAAGATTAAATTATCAGAGAATATTAAGGATAAGTAGTTTTTATTTATGAGTATCAATAATTTCCAAGAATTTTACAACCTAATTCCAATAATGCTTATTGGTTTAACCATTATAGCTTCTGTTGTTATTGAACTTTATTTCAAAAACAGTAAAGAAATCTTGCCGTGGTTTTCCATTCTTGCGTTTGTTGCCTCCGGAGCCCATGCAATAGCCAACGTGTATGCAAAACAATATCTTTTTGGGGGAATGATTGAAGTAGGCGGTATTGTAAATATCTTCTTCTTTATTTTTACTTTTGGCGCTGCACTGCTTACTTTGCTTTCAATTGATTATATTAAAAAATATGGTACATATTTCGGGGAGTATTATATTCTTCTTCAGTCTTCCGTACTGGGAATGATGTTAATGGCTTGTGCTAAAGATTTG
>JAUZPC010000133.1 GCA_030706105.1 Bacteroidota bacterium
ATTAGAAGTAAATAATTCAAACTGTTGCGGAAAATAAATACTATCCCAGCAAAGGACTAGTCCTCCAATGTCTTTTGTATTATTGAAACTAAATAACAGGGAACTATTACTTTTACCTTCCCATTTTAGTCTATTTAATTTGCCGGAAAACTCAAGTTTACTGTTTGGAGATTGCTTAAGCGAAGGATTTGAAAGATCAGTATCAGCAATTGGGATTTCTGTTATGCACAAATCTTTAAAATAGACTTCTCCTTTTCCTCCGGTAGAAGCAGTAATCATAATTTCGATTTTAGAAATATGTTTCGGCATCCCACCGCCAATTGGTCCCCACGCAAAACTAATATTTCTTTTCTTAATTATTATTTTTTGCCATTCAGAAGGGAATTCAAAATTCTTTTTATTAACCCACCAGACATTATCACCAGCTGAGTCAATTAGTTTAAACTCTAAGGTATTATTGACTGATTTTGCTTTTATATAAAAAGAGATTTCATAGTTATCAGGCAAATCGATACTAAATTGTTTCTGAATTCCTCCATAACCAGAGCCTTTTTCAAAACTGTAATTAAGTTTTACTAAGCTCTCTTTGTTATTATTCAAAAATGTTTTTTGGATAATTACACCATCTGAGGCATTAATTTTCCAGGAAGTTGAGTCATTAAAGTTTTCTAAAAGTAGTTGTCCATAAGTATTAGAAACAATAAAGCATAAACATAAAACTATGTATTTATAATATTTTAGCATAAAAATGAAAAGGTTTACAATAATAATGCAATATTAATAATATTATTGATAAATGGCAAATAATCACATTAGCGCATCTATACATGTGATTTATAAACATTCCCAAAAATAAATGTTGCTTTTAAAAAAAATATTTTCTAATTTCACACTAGAAAATGTAAACGTTTACAGTTTTCCAAAATAATAAAATATAAAACAAATTAAGGAGTGATTATGAAAGCAATTTACACTTTTTCAGCTCTTCTTCTCTTTCTTTTACTTGCAAGTACTGGCACATCAGTAGCCCAGACATGGAATAACCCGGCAAGTATTGACGTTTTTGTTGCCCCTGGCCCTATTGCAGTTGATGGGGTTTTAGAGTATTTCTGGAATCGTCCTTTTAATGGTTTGGTTTTTGGCCCTAATGCCCCTACAACAGCTAACTGGAAATCTGTTTCCGGCGGACTAAAGGTTGGTGGTACAGATACCGGTCCTTATGTAGATACAACCTATACTTATATGAAATTTTTACGCTCAGGAATGAAACTTTATATTGCTTTCTGGAGTGACGATAAGTGGGTTGGAAGATTTGGCGGCAGCTGGGAAGGCGATGGAATGTTTATGGTTGTTAGAAAAGCTGACAATACTACTCAGGAAATCAAATTGTATTATAACGGTTCAACCTTAAATTCTGAAATGGTTTGGGATACGCCTGTTAAATTTGGACAAGGCGTTGGAAAACGTAATAGCCAGACTATTACCAACGATACTACCGCTTTAGATAATGGTTATGTTGCAGAATGTGTAATCAATTTAGATTCATTGGGATATACAACTGTACCAGATACTTTGCCGGTTAATATTAACATATTTGATCCAGACCATTATGCTGTTGGTCAACCTGAATACCAAAATGTAGGTACTTTCTATAAATCATATTGGGGCGTTGAATGGGGCGGTATTCCTTTGCAGAAAAGTTTAATTCTTAAATCTACCGTTCTACCAGTTGAATTATCATCATTTTCAGCATCTATGGATAAAAATGGTGTTAAATTACAATGGGTTACCGCTACAGAGGTTAATAACGCCAGATTTGAAATTCAAAGAAGTAAAGACGGTGCTAATTTTGTTACAATTGGAACAGTTACAGGTATGGGAACAACTACTAATGTTTCAAGATATTCTTTTATTGACAAAAATTCATTTGGTAAATCAGTTTATCGCCTGAAACAAGTAGATTATAATGGTGATTTCACTTATTCTAATAATGTTGAAATTAACGGTACGGTTCCTCAGAAATTTGCTGTTGAACAAAATTACCCTAATCCTTTTAACCCAACTACAACAATTAACTATACAGTTCCGGAAAAATCTTTCGTTACCTTAAAAGTATTTGATGTACTTGGTCGTGAAGTTGCTACTTTAGTTAATGGTGAAGTTGAACTCGGAAATCATCAGGTTACTTTTAATGCTTCTAAATTAAGTTCCGGTGTTTATTATTATACCTTACAGGCAGGTAATAGCACTTCAACTAAAAAGATGGCTTTGTTAAAGTAATTCTTTAATAATAATATGTTTTATAATGGCCGGTCTTTCTGCAAAGAGGGCCAGCCATTTTTTTTAAGATCTTATTTCTATAGGAAAGAAAATTGAACAAATTTGAAACTAAATATGGCTTTTTTTCAGAGTCAGGAGATGAATATGTTATTAAAACATACTTGACACCTAAGCCATGGATAAATGTAATTACGAATGGCGACTATGGTTGTACAATCTCTCAATGTGGAGGCGGTTTTAGCTGGCAGACTCACTCTGAATTTAACAGAGTAACCAGATGGCATCAAGATTTGATTCAGGATAATTGGGGAAAATATATTTATATCAGGAATAATATTACAGGCGAGTATTGGTCTCCAACTTTTATTCCTGCTAAAAAAGAACTTGATAAATACGAGTGCCGTCATGGTTTTGGATATACTAAATTTATATCTGAATATAAAGGAATTCTTGTTGAATTAACTTTGTTTGTCCCAAATAATGATAATTTAGAAATTTGGGATATAAATATTAAAAACAACACATCGCAGGAAGTTGATCTTTCTGTGTTTACTTATTTTGAGTGGTGCCTTGGCTCATCGGCTGATCATCATAGAGAATTTCATAAAACATTTATTCAAACAGAATACAATGAAGAATCAAATTCAATTTTTGCTACTAAAAGATTATGGGAAATTCCTTTGGGCGACAGGGGCCATTGGAATGTAAATTATGAATATTGGGGATTTTTAAGCTGTAATAAAAAACCGGAAAGTTATGAGACTGAAAAGGAAAACTTTATTGGCATGTACGGGGATTTGATAAATCCAAAAGCGGTTATAAATAATGTCCTGACAAGGAAAACCGGTAACTGGATTGACCCTATCGGGAGTCTTAAAATTGAAATAAAAATTGCTCCTAATAAATCTGATAGTATTGATTTTTATCTGGGTTTGAGCAAAGATAAACAATTAATTAATAATATTTTAGCTAAGTACAGAACTAAAGAACAAATTGAGGCAGCTTTATCTGAAGTTAAAGAAAGGTGGAATGCTTTATTATCAACTTTAGTTATTGATACTCCTGATGAGGCAATGAATATTTTTGTTAATAAATGGGTAAGATATCAGGCTATAGCAGGACGTTTATGGGGCAGAACTGCTTATTATCAGCAAAGCGGTGCATACGGCTTTAGGGATCAGCTTCAAGATAGCATGGTATATCTGCCTATTGACCCTGCTTATACTGAAAATCAAATTAAGCTGCATGCAAGACATCAATTTGAAGATGGTTCGGTTTTACACTGGTGGCATCCCATTGCAGAAGTTGGGCTGCAAACAAAAATGACTGATGATTTATTATGGCTGCCGTTTCTTCTGTCTCAGTATTATAAAGAAACCGGCAATATCAACTTCCTTTTAGAAGATGTTGAATATTATGATAAAAAAGAATTAAAAGAAAGTTTATTCAAACATTCTGTAAGGGCAATTGAAAAAGTATTTACTAGATTTAGTGAAAGAGGGTTGCCTTTAATAGGAGCAGGTGATTGGAATGATGGCCTAAGTGCGGTTGGACTTGATATGAAAGGTGAATCCATATGGATGGCTGAATTCCTATATTACATTTTAGAGAATTTTATTCCTCTTTGTGAAAAATTAAACGAAATGGAAATTGCTGCAAAGTATAAATCTAAAAATGTCGAATTAAAAAAAGCATTTGATGATTATGCCTGGGATGGGGAATGGTTTTACCGTGCTACAAAAGATAATGGATTAAAAATTGGAAGTAATGAAAATGAAGAAGGAAAAATTTATCTAAATGCCCAAACCTGGTCATTGATCAGTAATATAGGGGAATCTGAAAAAGTGGATAAAGCAATTAACGCTGCTAAAAAATATCTTTTTAAGAAGAACGGAGCTTTATTATTATTTCCTGCTTATTCTAAGCCTGATCAGTTTATTGGCTATCTTTCCCGTTACGCCGCAGGGAGGAGAGAAAATGGCGGGGTTTATACCCATGCCTCCACTTGGACTATCTGGGCGCTTGGGCTAAGAAAAGAATCGGATGCCATTTATGATCTTTCCAAAAAAATGTCTCCCATTTATAATGGGTTAAATCCTGATGAATATTCAGCAGAACCTTATGTTACTCCGGGAAACATTGACGGGCCTGATTCTCCGGATTATGGCAAAGCCGGCTGGACATGGTACACAGGTTCAGCAGCCTGGTATCAGAAAGTAGTTGTTGATTGGATATTAGGCGTAAGAGCTGATGAAAAAGGGTTATTAATTGATCCTTGTATTCCTAATGAATGGAATAAATTTTCCATTAAAAGAAAATTCAGAAATACGTTTTATAGCATAGAAGTACTAAACGAAAATAAAGTTAATTCAGGGGTTAAAAAAATTATTGTTGATGGTGTTGAACAGTCTTCCAATATTATTTTGCCTTCGGATAAAGAGCAGGTTAAAGTAACTGTTATTATGGGATAATGATAAATGAGTAACAAACTGGAAAATATTATTGATCTTAAAGGCAAATGGAAATATATTACAGATGCTAATGGTACTTTCAGCATAGGTGATATTTCCCCTAAGATCGATACTATTAAGAATAAAATGGATATTCCCTCTAATTGGCAGTTGCAAAATCTTGATAATTATTCAGGCTCAGTTTGGTTTATCAAAAAATTTAAAGGCGTTGATACTGCTAACGATATCAAAATATTAGAATTCTATGGTGTGGATTATTTTACGGATGTATGGCTAAACAATAACTATCTCGGCCATCATGAAGGTTACTTTCAAAAAATTCGATTTAACATAACCGACTTCCTTTTACCTACAGATAACATTTTGGTCGTAAAAGTAAATTCTCCTTATGAACAGCCCGGTGAAGTATGGCCACTAAAGAAAAAAGCAATTAAAGGAGTATTAAATCACCATGATTGCAGGCCCGGTGCCTGGAATCCTGAGAAGGGGCAGGATAAAAATACAGGCGGCATTTGGAACGATGTGTTTATTCGTTATGGCTTGCCTGTATTTATTGACCAGGTAAAAATATCTTCCAAAGTAAGCATAAAGAATAAAAGTGCTGAAGTTGAATTTAAAATCCTACATACAAATATTGTTAAAATAAATAAGGATTTTAATGCTCAAATAGAGATTACTAATCCTGAAGGGACAACGGAAATATTCTCTCTTGATATGCACCGAAGACAAGGTGAAAATACAAGTGAAATTATCCTAAACCTTTCCCACATTTATTTCTGGCAGACTTTCGATACCGGCAAACCATTTTTATACAACATCAAAATATCTTCAAAATTCTTTAGCAATTATACTTGTCAATATGGATTTAAAAAAGTTAAATTAGCTAAGGACAAAACTTTTTTCTTAAACAATAAAAAACTTTTCCTTAAAGGGACTAACTTAATTGCCGAACAGTTTTTAAGTAGTCTTTCTAATGAACGAATAGAAAAAATAGTTACTTTGATTAGGGAAGCAAATATAAATGCTGTTAGAGTACATGCACATATAAACCGGGATGAACTATATTCCGAGTTTGACAGGCAGGGTATTTTAGTATGGCAGGACTTTGCTTTACAATGGACTTATGAAGAAT
Organism: Bacteroidota bacterium; assembly: GCA_030706105.1. Classification (GTDB taxonomy): domain Bacteria; phylum Bacteroidota; class Ignavibacteria; order Ignavibacteriales; family Ignavibacteriaceae; genus JAUZPC01. Next base: position 5,884 of record JAUZPC010000133.1, read on the forward strand.
CGAAGGAGTTCCATCAAAATGCTGTTAACCAAATTAAAGATATGGTTAATCAACTTTATAATCATCCTTCGATTGCTTTTTGGTGCTGCCATAATGAACCCGGTCCACAGATTAAAGTGTTAGATAAAGAGTTGGAAAAGGCTGTTAAAAAAGAGGACACGCAGAGAATAATTAGAAGAGCCTCAAATTATGAGGAGCACCCTTACGAAGGCTGGTATTGGGGAGTGAAAGAGCATTATATCGCTGCTCCAATGGGCCCGTTAGTTACTGAGTTTGGTGCTCAGGCTTTACCTGCTCTTAGTTCATTAAAGAAATTTATTAAAGATGATGAATTATTCCCTCCCAATTTTGAAACATGGGAATATCATGATTTTCAGCCGGACCAGACTTTTAATATTGCCAAGGTTAATATCGGTAATGGTATTGAAGAGTTTATTAACAATAGCCAGAACTACCAGTCAGAATTATTAACAACTGCAATTCATTACTACAGAAGAAAAAAGTATGAAGGGATAACCGGTGTTTTTCAGTTTATGTTTGTGGATTGCTGGCCATCTATTACATGGTCGGTAATTGATTATTATTTAGTCCCCAAAAGTGGTTATTACAATCTGAAGCAGGCTTATTCACCGATCCTTCTTTCCATAAATGTCAGACAGAACCAATATTTTTTAGGCAGTAAATTAAATTTGGATTTATGGATAATAAATGATACATATAATATTATCAAAGATTGCAAGATTGAATTTAGTTGTAATAAAGTAACTTTCAGTACTATTGAGCATCTTTCAGTTAAAGAAGATAATATGTATTTTATACCTTTTGAAAGAGTAAATATTCCTCTACCTTCTGACATTCCGGAAGGTAACCAGTTTATTTCTGCAAATCTGATAAGCTCCGATGGACAGGTATCAAGTAGTTATGAATTTATGATTAAAGTATTGGCTAAGGATATAAAAAGGATTAGAGAAGAGGAAAGTAATACAAGGATTTTATGAAAAAATTTTATATACTGTTTTTTATTATTTTAAATATTTCTGGTGTTACCTCTGGCAGTCTTGTTGATGGTACAGCTCCGGCTACTCCATCATTCTTTACTGTTAAAGCTTATGAAAAGCATATAGATATTAGATGGGGCGGTAATACTGAGTCTGATTTAGTAGGTTATAACTTGTACAAATTTAGCAATGGAAACTATGAAAAGGTTGGTTCCTTTGGTAAATATGATCTTAATTTATATCAAGACAAAGTGGGACAGACAAATGTAACGGCTTCTTATAAAGTATCTGCTTTTAATGTTGCAAATCAAGAATCTCCTCTAACCGATTCCATCACAGTTACTACTCATGAAATGTCAGATGATCAATTCTTGGATATGGTGCAGGAAGCTACCTTCAGGTATTTCTATGA
>JAUZPC010000134.1 GCA_030706105.1 Bacteroidota bacterium
ACCGCCGGCTAAAGCAGCACCCTTGTTTGCGGCTTCCATAATGCCGGGGCCTCCGCCTGTACAAATAGTAAATCTATTGGAGAATGTTGCCAAACCCATAGACCATTCAGTTAATCTGCGTGAAAGTTCAACAGCATCTTCATAATATTTAGACATATCTAAATTTCTCTGTGCTGCTCTCAATTTTTCAGCAAATTGATCCGACTTTTTAGCAGGTGCGGTTTTTACTTTATTATATTCAGCTAAAGCTTTTTTTCTGTCCATTATACGTGCTGAACCGAAAAATACTATAGTATCAATAATTTTATGCTTCCTGAATTCACTTTGAGGTTCAATGAATTCTGCCAGCATCCTTAGAATGCGTGCTTCTGAAGAATTTAAAAACTCTAAATTCTCATAAGCTTTTTGCAATACTTTCTTTTTTGCCATATTTTTTCCACAAAAAATTTTTTAATAATTATATTGACTTTAATGTTTAAATAGTTTTTTTTAGAACTATAAAAACAATCTCGCAATTTAGCGAAAAAGTTTAAATAAACAACGGGTTATGGCAAAAAAATATTATATTATTGTACTTTTTTTATTCTTTTACACGGTTTCTTTTGGGCAGGATATTAAAAATAGGATTGATCATATCCTAAATTCTATTCCGCCTTCTACAAAAGTTAGTGTAATAATTTATGATCCTATTTCGGCTAAGCGGCTATATGAAAGAAATCCCACTCTGCCATTAATACCTGCTTCTAATACTAAGATTTATAGCACCGCTGTAGCTCTTTCAATGATGGGCGGAGATTATGAACTATCCACTTCTCTTTTGGCAGATAAAAATAGTATTGATGGTGACAAGATAAATGGCAACCTTTATTTAAAAGGATATGGGAATTCTATATTTTCAGAGAATGACCTGTTTAAACTTGCTAATGAATTAAAAGCTAAAGGAATTAAGAGGATTACTGGTGCAGTTTTAGGTGATGATTCTTTCTTTGACAATGTTTATACAAGGGCTGACTGGATTGAGGATGAAACACAAAATGCTCCGCTGCCGTCTGTTTCTGCTTTAGTTTTGGACAGGAATTCAAGGGCTGTCTCTGTTGTCGGCAGACGCGGCCGTGTCTCTACTAAATATGTGTCTATTAAAGATCCTCCGTTTGAAATTGCAGGTTTATTAAGAGATAAACTTATTGAAACCGGTATTATAGTGGATAGACAGTACAATAAGGGCTTGGCTCCAAAAGATGCCGTTGAAGTAGCTTCCGTCAGAATTAAATTAAGAGATTTGATTTCAATGATAAATAAGCGCAGTGATAATTTTTTGGCAGAATGCCTTTTCAAAACTATCGGCGCTGTAAGCAGCTCAATTGAGGGGAATGCTTTTTATTCAACTCAGGCCATTAAAACTTATTTGAAGGATAACAATATATATTGCGAAGGGACAAATCTATGCGATGGTTCGGGTCTGTCTAAAAACAACCGGACTACTACAGCTTCATTAGTTGGCCTTTTAGAAAAAATGTATTTCGATCTTCAGAATTATGAGGACTTTTATAAGTCATTAAGCGTAGCCGGCGAAGATGGTACATTACGGAAGCGTATGCGCGGGGATGATTTCAAGTTCGCAGGTAAAACAGGTACACTTAACGGTTCTTCTGCTCTTTCGGGTTACATTACTACTTCGTCTAAAAGAGATTTAATTATTAGCATTATCTTTCAGTATGAAAGACACGCAGATGAATCTTACAAAGATTTAGAAAATGAAATTGTTGAAATAGCAGGGGATATAAAATAAAAGATTATCGGATACTTAGTTCAATAAGTTGTAGTGTTAATCCATAGCCGATAATAAAGGCAATACTTTACCGATTATGGACGGCTGGTTGCGAAAACGTAACGCGAATCTCCATTTCGTTTGCTTGTGGCAATTACGGTGAAAATGATAGTATAAAATGATTAACGTTTTCGGAAACACTCTTCAAGTTCTGAGGTAAATTGCCATTAAGTTTTGTTTAGTGGGCTTGTAATAAAAAATAAATCCCGAAGGCTTTCCCACAACTGTTTGAATTAGGATTTATTGTCCACTTCACGAACGACAAATCCTAATTCAAACAATATTTTATTTTACCGGTTCCTGAGGTCTTAGTACTATTATGCCGGTATCCTTTTTTATTTTCTTTAAATAATCACATAACGGTTCTTTTGTAATCTGTACTTTGGCGCCTGATAAAGGTGCATGCATAAAATGAATCCTGCCGTCTTTTTCTTTTACTGCAATACCTACGTGTCCAATATCTATTCCCGGAACATTTACGGTAATAGCAATCAAATCACCATTCTTAATATTTTTTTCGGCTTTTTCAATTTTGTCAACAGGGAGGTAATAATATTCTCTTTTATTTATTTCTTTTTCCTGTGCCGCAATTATAGGGATGAATTTCGGTTCTTCTTTAAGCATCTGGTAAGATTCCGGATGCATCGACATAAAGCTAAGATTGAAAACGATTTTCTCGCCGCCGATTTTTTTCGTTACATCTTTTACAATTCCTTTTTGTGCATTATTAAATATCCAATCTGAAAAATAGTGCAAACGTGAAGGATAACCGTCTAATTTACCATCTCTGTATCTAATAAAAGTAAGCTGCTTCTGATAATCTTCAAAAGAAGTTTTCCCCAATTTAATGCAACGTGCAAAAGTGAGTGAGGTTTCTAAAAACGTTGTGCAATCCAGCCCGGTTAAGTTAATTACCAGTTGTTCATTGCCCTTCTTTTCCAGCGTGTGTGCAATATATTCGGTGCCGAGAAAACTTCTGCCGATTGAAGTTATAACGTTATTTATCGGCTCACCTGAAAGTTTACTATCTACTGCGAGTGTAAATTTTGTTTTACACACTTCCACATCTTTATCAGAATAGATTTGTGCAAATAAAGAACTGCTAAGCAAAGCAGCAAAAGCAAAAATAAATAATTTTTTCATATTACATCCTCATGTGGGGTTTGGGTCATCATAGAACTGTCTGAAATATAACTTTGTTGGGCAAGGTTTTCAAATCTTGCATACTCTTTGGCAAAATATAACTCTTTTGTGCCGACAGGGCCGTTTCTGTGTTTTGCCACAATAAATTCGGCAATGTTTTCAAGGGAACGTCCGTTTTCATCAACTGTCTGCTTGTAGTATTCCGGTCTGTTTAAAAAGATAACAACGTCGGCATCCTGCTCAAGAGAACCTGACTCACGTAAATCAGAAAGCTGTGGTTGTTTGTCATTTCGTGACTCAACAAGACGGTTCATCTGAGAAAGTGCAATAATAGGTATATTTAGTTCTTTTGCCAACGCTTTTAAAGATCTTGATATATGTGAAATTTCACGCTCGCGGCTTTCCATTTTACCGCCGCCTTGCAGCAGTTGAAGGTAATCTATTACGATCAGCTGGATATCTTTTTCTGCTTTTAATCTTCGTGCTTTTGCTCTGATTTCCAAAATTGTCTGAGCCGGTGTGTCGTCAATATACATCGGAGCATTAATAAGTTTATGTGCATTTTTACTTAATTTTATGCCGTCTTCCGGGTGCATTTTACCGGTTCTTACGGCATGTGCCTCTAACTTGCCTTCAGCGCAGAGTAAACGTATAACAAGCTGGAGAGTGGGCATTTCAAGTGAAAAAATTGCAACAGGCATATTGTAATCTACTGCAGCATTTCGTGCAACAGATAGTGCAAACGCTGTTTTGCCCATGGCCGGACGGGCTGCAAGTATTATTAAATCTGATTTCTGAAATCCGCCCAGTATGTCATCAACTTCAGTAAACCCGGTCAGTACTGAAAATTTATTGTTGCTGTTACTGTGAATTTCTTCAATATATTTAAGAGCATTCTTTACGGCAAGGTCCATGCCTACAAATGATTTTTTTAGGTGCGATTCCGTAATCTCAAAAATTTTCCGTTCTGCGGTATCAAGCAGCTCAAAGGCATCTTCTGAACCGTTATAAGCCGATGATGCTATGCTATGGGATGTTGAGATTAAATTACGTAATATTTGTTTTTCTACCAGTAATTTAGCATGAAACTCAATATTGGCTGCCGAAGAGATTACAGAAGAAAGGGAGTTCAGGTAAGGGAGACCGCCGCTTATTTCCAACTTGTTACGTTTTTTTAGCTCTTCATAAACGGTTATGATGTCAATGGGCTCCGTTGAGCCGAATAATGCCATCATAGCTTCAAAGATTGCCTGATGCTGGGGAGTATAAAAACTATCAGCATTCAATAATTCCAGTGCTTTAGGAACAGCTTCCTTTTCAATGAGCATAGCTCCTAAAACAAAGCCTTCAATCTCTACATCAGCCGGGGGCCTAACACCGGGATTAACAGTAGCAGCAATAGTTTCCATCTTTTATCTTTACATCCTTATTATTTACGTAAGCAATTTAGTATGAATATTCATAAACCGAAACTTACATTTTTTTACGATGATAATGTCGTTATTATTATTATAAGGGCTAAAGGGTTAAATTGTGGAAAAGATGTGGATAACTTGAAAAATTAGCTGCTCCCGGCTGTAAAGCGAGAGCAGCATTAATTTAGAATTTTTTAGTCATAAATGAGGATTTTTCCCTGTACAAGTTTAAACCGTCATTAATAATTCTATAGGCTTCTTCGGGTCCTAAAAATTCTTCTACCACAACGTTTTTATGTTCAAGTTTTTTATAGTCTTCAAAGAATCTTTGCAATTCGGTAATAAAATGCGGGGGCAATTCCGATATATCTTTTATGTAATTTACTGACATATCGTTTTTGGCAACTGCAATAATCTTATCATCCTGTTCATTTTCATCAAGCATATGCATTACTCCAATAACCTGAGACTCTACAATGCACATAGGGTTTATGTCAATAGAGCACATTACTAAAATATCCAATGGATCTTCATCATCGCAATAGGTCTGTGGTATAAAGCCATAATTAGCAGGATAGATAACAGATGAAAATAAAACACGGTCTAATTTTAATAATCCGCTTTCTTTATCTAATTCATATTTTCCTTTTGAGCCTTTGGTAATCTCTATAATACCATTAACAACATTTGGAGTGTTATCTCCCGGTGAAACACAATGCCAGGGATTGTAATCTGTATTCATTATTTTCCTTCATTTTTTACACAGTAAACTTAAAAAAAATACACCAGAATGAAAATGTTATAATAATTAATTCATTTTTAGAGCTATAATAGAAACATCATCATCCTGCATTCTTCCATTAGACCAAATTGTAAGTTCTGACTTAAAACCTTCAATTATCTCTTCAGGTGAAAGGTCTGCATATTTTTTAAGAATATCTTTACATCTGTCGATTCCAAGCAACTCACTACCGGGGTTGAATGCTTCGGTATAACCATCGCTAAGGAATAAAAGTATATCATCCGGCTCAAGAGACAATACCGTTTTTGCGTATGGGAATTCAGTAAAGCTTCCCAACGGCATACTTTTTTGAATTAATAAATTAACCGCCTTTTCTTTCGCTGAATAATGCATTAGGGGAGGCATACCGGCATTTGAGAATGTAAATGCTCTTCCTTTTAATTTCCCAATTTCAAGAGACATATACAGGTTATGCAGCTTCATGGATTTTATAGCAGAAGTAAATTTCTTTAGTATTTGTATTGTATCGGGATTTTCGGCTAACGCACTAAATAAACTTTTTGTTGCGGCAACCATTATTCCTGCTCTTGCGCCATGACCGGTTGCATCACCTAAAGTAACAGTAAGAGTATTTTCGTTGCAAAGACTAAAATCATAGTAATCTCCGCCTACTTCAGTAGCCGTCTGCATATAAACGGCTATTTTGCACTGCGGCAATTCAGGTATTGCTTTTGGAAGCATGGATAACTGGAGCTCTCTTGCTTCTTCAAGCTCAACTGTCTTTCTGCGGTTATCTGCTTCAAGAATTTGTTTCTTTAGTTCCTCATCTTTGGCTTTACGCTCCTGTTCAAGGGCAAGATCACTTAATTTCTTAACATTTATTAACTGCTTTTCCAGATTTTTATTTGTAAGGGAAAAATTGTTTGAAAGATGTAATGACATGAATATTACTAACCCAAACACTCCATATCCATAAACAAGTGTTTCTCCAAAAAAGGAATCAATAATTTGCATATCTATTAATGTCTGAAGCCCAACAGATACCAATAATATTATGAATCCGGTAACGGAAAGCCAGGTGCCGGTTCTCTCCGTACTTTTGTTTTTTATAAAAGTTCTTATGGCTTCAATAAATACTAAGCCATAATAAGTATCTATTAAATAACCCTGAATGTCTGACCGGTCAAACATTCCCCAAATGCCCAGGATAATTGCAGCAATTGTAAAAAATATATATTGCCGGGGTAGTTTTTTATATAAACTACTGTACGTAGTCAGCAGACCAAACAATGCAGCAATTAGAACTGCAACGTAAAAGAATCTCAATAATGTTAGACCAAATAAAGGACTTGCTGTATTAAAAATTAAATTCATATAATTTAATACTGCCATAAAAGTAAATCCTAAAAGGCAGATCGAATAATAGAGATTCTGTTTGTTTCGGGGATAGAAAATAAACATGACAAAATGCAGCAGTGCTAAAACAAAAGGCACAACAGTAAAAATTACATCTGAGACCTTTAGTTCAATTAGATGTTTGCTTTCAAGTATGTTTTTTGCAGGCCCAACAGTGATAAGAAAACCGCCAGGATATTCAAGTTTATTAAATTCCGAAATATCATAATTTGCAAATCTTACGGCCAGCACCTGCCTGTAACCATTCCCTAAAGTAATCATATGCCATGACGGATCAGTTTGATACTTAGAGTCGCTGCCGTTTTTCCCAATCTTGCCTATTGAGATGATTTCTTTCCCGTTTAGATAAACTTCTGAGGCCCCGGTCTGCCTTATACATAAGGCTATCTGTTTATTCCATAATGAGGAATCGACCCAAATAATTGCTCTCAGCCATCCTTTCCCTTGCCAGTTTATTTGGGCTAAGGTTTTTTTATCTAATAGCGAAGCAGCCTTGGAAAAACCCGAATCAGCATAATCGGGTGAAGCATAAACCGGATTGTCTTGTACGTATAAATTCCAAAGCCCTAATAGGTGAGTAAATTTTTTGCTGTTAAAACTGTCTTTTGAAAGAAAGAAGTTATATTTTGCATCGTTATTACTCCATGCTTTTATTTCTTTCTTTATTACAGTATCGTTTACT
>JAUZPC010000135.1 GCA_030706105.1 Bacteroidota bacterium
ACGCTGTAAACTTCTGCCGCGGATGTAGCTAAGCGGCTCGATAACCAGTTTTTCATCTTTAATCATTGTATTTATTTGTATAAACTGTTTATCATGCTCGGCAAACTGATCCTGAATAACCTTCAGATTATCATAAAGCGGCTGCATATACGGCTCTAATTTACTGTGAACATCACCCGGTAAAAATCCTATGTCTTTATTGCTGAGCGGGACAATTGGGCGGGCAATATAAATTTGCCTGTATTCTTTTCTATGATGGAGCGCAGCAGCCAAAGCAAGAATTGTTTTACCTGTACCTGCCTTACCTGTTAATGAAACTAATGGGATATTGGGATTTGTAAGTGCATCAATGGCAAACGTCTGTTCGGCATTTCTCGGCTTTATTCCATATGCAGGCAGTTTATCAATCTTTTTGAAAGTAGTTTTTTCCATATCCAGAGATACTAATACAGATCTGCTTTCATTTTTCAGGATATAGTATTTATTAGGCAGTATCTCGTCATGCAGATACTTTACCATACTCTTTGCGCTCACTTCATAAGGAGCCTGGAAAAATTTCAGAAGCAAATCATCATCAAAGTTATCAATAATTTCTTTACCGCTATACAGTTCTTCCAAACTAATAATTCTGTCTGTAGAATAATCTTCTGCCAAAACACCGATTGCCTTGGCTTTCATTCGTAAGTTTACATCCTTAGTAACTAATATTGTTTGTGTTGATGAAGTATCTTTCAGAGTCATTTCCTGAGCAAGACTAAGTATCCGGTGGTCAGGAGTATCTTCTTTGAAAAAGTTTTTAATTTCATTGCTGAGTCCTTTTGATATCCCGACTCTGATCTTTCCTTTTCCCTTGCCCAAAGGTATTCCTCCGTTAAACAACCCGTCGCCGGTCATTTGATCCAGAGTTCTGGCAAACTCACGGGCATTAAGGTTAATAACCTGGTTACCTCTTTTAAAATGATCAAGTTCTTCAATAACAGTTAACGGGATAACAATATTGTGTTCCTGGAATTGGCTAATACATGATGAGTCATGAAGGATTACATTTGTATCTAATACAAATGATTTGATGATCTTTTTTCCGGCAGCATTTTTTTTCATAACTACAATTCCTTATTTGAGATAGTATAATATAATATAAAAAATACTTTAGAACTTGTAAAGAAATTGTAAAGAAAAATAAGGAAAGAAAAAAGGACGCACGTTACCTTGCAGACTCTAAAAGTTCTTTCTTCCTGTCAGAAGATAATTCTTCCTGAGTCATAAAAGACTGTAAGATACCGTCAATTTGTTTGATAAGTGTTTTTTTGTAATACTTAGGGGCAAAAACAGCACCATCTATCATATATACACGTTTAGTCTTTTCATCATAAAATGCATAATTAATAAAAGGACCGCCTTTTTGAGAAGCGTTCATATCCCACAATCCCTGGGATAAAACGGCATAATGGTTTTTGAAGGACATTTCGCTGGAAGTGGAGCTATTTATAGAAATAGTCATCTTTAATGAATCAGAGAAATGCTTATTAAATTTTTGGACGTAATTATTTCTGATAGCAGCAATTGAATCTTTAGTTAAACAATGCGGAGAAGCATTATCAAACCAATGTACAAAAATTACTTTTACAATTTTATTTTTATTATTGCTCAAGAAAAGGACATATTTTTCGCGCGGGTCTTCAGCAGTCAGTCTATATTCCGGCTGCACATAAAGCATCCAGCCATAATTTTTTAGCAAATGGCCCTGAATCTGTTTCTGCTCATACTTTTTATCATAGATTGAAGATTGAAACCTTTTATCACTCATTTTCTGAAAAAGTGCAACCAACTCATCTTTATGGTTGATAATACCATGTGAAAGTGAATCGATATTTCTGGAGGCAATAAATATTACGACCTGATTTTTTGCCCAGAGATTTTCTTTCTTAATATAAAGCTGTTTACCGGAATTAAGCAGTTTATATTCTTCTTTGGATAAATTAGCTTTAATATATTTTACTGTAGGAGAGTTACTGGTTAAAAGAGCCGCTATAACAATATTCTTTTTTTGACGGTACTTATCAATTTGGTCAATAGAGATTTTATTTATTTCAAATAATTTTTCTTTTTGGGGGGTATAGATAGTGCGTTCAAAGGCATCAATTAAAACAGGCTTAAGAGTATTATAGTCATTTTTATCTATGGCGACATAGATATCATCGTCTATTCCGACTACCGGATTTTCGCGGCTGTTACAAGAAATAAAAATGAAGGCAGCAGCAATTGATAATAAAAAGAAAAATTGTCTCATCTTATTTTGGGAATTGGGTCAATGCTAAACTCACTCCGGGTAAAAAGAAGTAATATAATGCGTACATTACAACACCGATAGAAACAGGAATAGATAAATTATCATCAGCAATACCAAATGATATGTTTTCTACGATGGCACCAATAAAGGCAGCAATAAAACCGATGTAGTACTCAACTGCTAAACCTTTTACCTTAGGAGCAACTAAAACAACAATAATTGCACTAATAAAAAAAGCTAAAGTTCCCTCAAAGCTCTTAAATAAAAATTTATGCCGTCCAAACTTCCTGCCGATAAGGGCAGCAGTAGTATCACTAATGATCAGAATTATGAAACCTGTAACAAAAATAACTTTTGGAAAAACTATGATACAGAGGAGTGCAGAAAGTAAAACGTAAGTAGCCCCATTCAGATTTTTCTTTTTATTGTCAACTTCATGCTTGCGCAGCATAAAGCCAAAGATTTTATAAAAAACTTTTCCTACGGATGAAGACTGGTACCTTAACAAGTCAAGCGAAATGGCAAAAATACTTAAAGCCGCTAAAATAAAAATAGCAGTTCTTTGATCAAGAAAATATAAATAAATTAATGGGATAGAAAGAGAACAGAGATGAATCAGTTTTCTAACCAATTCATCTCTATAATTAATTGTACCGTTATCAATTATTGTTATTGCTGTCATCTTCAGGTGAAGTATCTTTAGGTTTACGAAGTTCCATTAGTTTTTGAACATGATCCGGTATTGAATTAGTGTCATCTATCGAACCATTCTTAGCCATAGGAGGTAAACTTTCACCTCTAATCAGCTTATCAATTTCCTCGCCATCAAGAATTTCACGTTCCAACAGTTCAAGGGAGAGTACGTCTAAAATTTCTCTGTTTTCCTGTAAGATAGTTTCAGCGCGTGCCATGCCTACATTTACAATCCTACGGATTTCTTCATCTATTTCGTTTGCAATTTTTTCGCTATAATCTCTATGTTTCTGAATTTCACGCCCAAGGAAAATTTCTTCTTCTTTAGCCCCGTAACTTAACGGGCCCAGTTTATCACTCATGCCCCACTCACAAACCATTTTGCGGGCAATTCCGGTAGCTTTTTCAATATCATTACCGGCACCTGTGGTATAATGATTGAATACTAACTTCTCGGCAGCCCTTCCGCCTAATGCATAAGCGATTATAGCTTCCAGATAAGTTTTTGAGTATGTATGCTTTTCATCAATAGGCAGATAGCTGGTAACACCTAATGCCCTGCCCCTTGGTATTATTGTAACTTTATGGACAGGATCAGACTCAGGGATCATTCTGGCAACAAGCACATGACCGATTTCGTGATATGCTGTAGTTTTCTTTTCTTCGTCAGAGATAATAAGGCTCTTTCTTTCCATACCCATCATGACTTTGTCTTTAGCTTCTTCAAAGTCATCCATCTCTACAGCTTTTTTATTTTTACGGGCAGCCAATAGCGCAGCTTCATTAACCAGATTTGCTAATTCAGCTCCTGCCAATCCCGGAGTACCTTTTGCCAATACTTCAAGATCAACACCCTGACTCAGAGGGATATTGCGCGCATGAACACGTAAAATACCTTCACGTCCTTTAACATCAGGTCTGTCAACAACAACCTGTCTGTCAAAACGTCCCGGTCTTAATAAAGCAGGATCCAAAACGTCCGGTCTGTTTGTAGCGGCAATAATAATAACGCCTAAATTTTGTTCAAAACCATCCATTTCTACAAGAAGCTGGTTAAGAGTCTGCTCGCGTTCATCATGTCCTCCGCCTAAACCGGCGCCTCTGTGTCTGCCCACAGCATCAATTTCATCAATAAAGATAATACATGGAGCGCTCTTCTTACCCTGCTCAAATAAATCTCTAACACGGCTTGCGCCAACGCCAACAAACATTTCAACAAAATCAGCGCCGCTTATAGAGAAAAATGGAACGCCGGCTTCTCCGGCTACAGCCCTTGCCAATAAAGTTTTACCGGTTCCGGGAGGGCCTAACAGCAATACTCCTTTAGGAATTTTACCTCCCAATTTTTGAAATTTGGTAGGTTCCCGCAGGAATTCAATAATTTCCTGAAGTTCCTGTTTAGCCTCGTCAGCACCGGCTACATCTCTAAAAGTAATCTTTATGCCGGTTTGAGTAATTAGTTTAGCTTTGCTTTTACCGAAGGAAAAAATACCTCTGGTACCGCCGCCGCCGCCCTGCATTTTGCGCATAATTAAAATCCAAACACCAAGAATAATTATCCAGGGAACGAAAGAAAGAAGCACGTTCATCCATTCGCTTGATTCCTTCTGGTAAGAATAACTTATATTCTTTTCTTTCCATTTAACGTCTTGATCTTTAAGAACATCACCTGGAATATAAGTAGAAAATTCTTTTATACTTTTTCCCTTATACTGCTGTTCGTTTTTTAATACACCTTTAAAGTAATAATCATTAACATCGGTTTTAACGACGTTAGCACTTGCAATTTGATCGCTATTTAAATATTCTTGATATTTCTGAAAACCAACCTCAACAAAATTGCTGGACCCGGATTTGTAAAGCTGCATAACAATAATTGCAGCAACAATTACAGCACCCCATCCAAACACAACCCTAATAACTTTAGACCAATCGAAATTATCGTCTTGTTTATTCGGGTTATTATTGCCTTTAGGCGGCTTTGAATATGGATTTTTATTTTCTGGCATAAGTAATTTTTATTTTATAAATTAAATTTATTCCGCTTCCTTAAGGATATATATACTCCTTAAATTCCTGTATTTTTGGGCATAATCCAAACCATATCCCACAACAAATTTACTTGGAATTTCAAACCCAATATAGTCAATTTTTACATCATACATAAGGCTTTTAGGTTTTACCAACAATGAGGCAACTTTCATACTGGCCGGTTTACTGTTCCCGATAAGGTCTTCTATAAACTTAATAGAAAGCCCGGAATCAACAATATCTTCTACTATTATCAGATCCCGACCGTCAACTTCACAATTAAGTTCTTTAAGCATTTTAACATTACCGGATGAGATTTTCTGATCGCCATAGCTGGAAAGCTTAAAAAAGTCTATTTCACAATCTACATTTATACTTTTAATAAGATCAGCTAAGAATAAGAAAGCGCCGTTTAATACACCAATAAAGACAGGAGTTTTACCTGCATAATCTACATTTATTTGTTCTGCAAGTTCTTTTATTCTGCTTTGAAGGACTTCCTCAGTTAAATAAGGAACAAACACATCATTATTTATGATAATTTCATCTTTTTTACCTAATGAAGACATAATTTATATACTTTCTTAGTATTTTTATCAATTTTAACATTATCATCAATTCTTTGCCCTGTTACCCAGACAATATTTCCTTTATTTAGAATTACCGTTTGAATTTTCTTTTCAAAACCTGAAAGTTTGATGTCAGTCAGGAAATCCGAAACAAGTTTCCTTTTATTAAGCCCGACAGGATAAAACTTATCACCGCTTTGCCACAGCCGCACTGTAAAAACATCATCTAAATAGTCACCCGAAATATACTCAATTTTTTTATTATCTGAGAAGATTACTTCTTCATTATTTACGGGAATTATTTCCAAAGCCTTACCAAACACATCAATTTTAGTGCCCAATTTAATTTTTGTTTCAGAAAATTCCAAGTCCTGGTTATCTTTATAAATTATAATGTTATCCCTGTCATTCAGGACTGTAAATTTATTTGATATTTGTGCAACTTTTCCTACTTTTTTATCAATTAATTGGCTGATTGCCAAATAATCAGGGTAAGAAAAATCACTGCCCAAATGCATATCCAGAGCATATTTTATTAGTGAAGTAAGCAGCAATGGAGAGGTTGCTTTAAGTACGGCTTTTTTTAGATTTAAGACATTATTGCCAAAAGAAACAGAAGACTCTGCCAATTTTGTAAGTTCTCTGCCAATGTATTTATTTAAATCCGAATTAATTAATGCAAAGTTAAGCAGTGCCTTTTCTACAGAAGGATTTATTTTACTTTTAATAAGGGGGAGAATATTATTTCTTAAATTATTTCTTTCATAATCATTTTCAGCATTTGAAGAGTCTATAATATACTTGATATTAGAGGCTTCAAGATAATCCAATATCTCCGCTTTCGATAAACATAAAATTGGACGGATAATGTTATCCCTTTTTACCGGAATACCGGTAATGCCGTTAAGCCCCGCTCCCTTAAACAAATTAAGAAGGATAGTCTCCGCATTGTCATTACTATTATGAGCAGTAGCAATTTTGTTATATCCTTCTTTTTCCGCCGTTGAACTCAGAGCAGCGTAACGTAAAATCCTACCGGCTTCTTCAACTGAAAGTTTATTTTCAGAAGCAAATTTCTTTACATCTCCTTTTTCCAAAAAGAAAGGGACATTGAACTGTGAAGCAATAAACCTGCAAAAATCCTGATCCCTTTCTGCTTCTTCACCTCTTAAAAGGTGATTATAATGAAGCACTCCTATTTTTATATCGTATTTATTTTTAAATTTAATTAAGAAGTTAAATAAAAAAATAGAATCAGGTCCCCCGCTTAAAGCCACTAAGATTCTATCCTCCGAAGAGATAATATCCTGGTCTTTAATAAATTTAATTACTCTTTGTTCTATTCTTTTCATAAAAGGATGCTCTAAACTAAAAAAAACAGGGACAATTTCTCTTTTTACTTGCAGAAAATGTCCCTATAAAAACACATTATAATGATAAATGTAATCCTTGCGGGTCAATAAAATTGTAATTATGTCCCTGCAAAATCACTTAAAAACATTTCTCTAATCTTTAGGCGGTACGGCAATCTGCTCAATATATTTGCCCAGCACATCAAACTCCAGATTAACTTTATCGCCGATTTTTTTACTTGAGAATACTGTTGCTTCCCAGGTATGGGGAATAATACCT
>JAUZPC010000136.1 GCA_030706105.1 Bacteroidota bacterium
CACTTCGGCGGAAGTGTATTTGGATGTAACAGCTGTTCCAAATGAAAATCATGTTGTAGAGACATTTGAACTTTATCAGAATTATCCAAACCCATTTAACCCTACTACAACTCTTAAGTATGGTCTTCCTGAAAGTGCAGATGTAACCCTGACTATCTATAATAGTCTTGGAGAAAAGATTGCAACTTTGGTTAAAGGGAAGAAATCGGCTGGTATTCATGCTGTTGAATGGAATGCTTCAAAGTATAATTCCGGTGTATATTTTTACGAATTAAAAACAGATAAATTTAGATCTGTAAAAAAATTATTATTCTTGAAATAAATAATAGAAAATAGTAAATTTTCTTATTCTTTGGCCGTCAAATTTCAGAATGTAAAATTTGACGGCTATTTTATTTTTACTTAGGCTGTTAATTATTTAGCTCTATAAATAAAATAATCAGTCTTTTATGGATTAGACTGCCATTTTAGACTGTTTATAATTTAATTAATCTTTAAATTAACAATATACTATCAATATTATTTTGAGATTTTTGATGAGAATATATCTTTTAGTTTTGTTGGGCGGAGGTATAGGGGCTCTATTCCGATACATTTCCCAGGGTTTGATTTATAGCGTTACAGGTGCTAATTTCCCTTATGGTACAATAATAGTGAATATTACCGGCTGTTTGATAATTGGATTCTTGATGTCCATTTTTGAGTACCGGTTTTCCATTTCTCCGGAGCTAAGGATCTTTTTAACTACGGGAATACTGGGCGGGTTTACAACTTATTCAAGTTTTAGTTATGAGTCAATAATGCTCTTAAAAGAGGGAGACTACTTTCACGGGATTGTCTATATTGCCGGCACAACTTTGTTCTGCTTAACTGCTACTTTTGGAGGTCTGAAGTTAGGTAAATTATTATAAATACGGAGGCAGATATGAAACTTGAAGGAGAAGGCAAACTATTAAGAATATTTTGTGGCGAAACTGACAAAATTGGTCATCAAATGCTTGCCGAGATTATTATGATAGAAGCCAAAGAGGAGGGTTTAGCGGGAGTTACAATTTTGCGAGGTATTGCAGGATATGGAGCAAATAGCAGAATTCATACTGAGAAGATTCTAAGGCTTTCAGAAGATTTACCAATAATTATTGAAATAATAGATACTTGTAGTAAAATTGATTCATTTTTAATAAAAATTAATACCCTTATTGAAGAAGCAAAATGCGGCGTACTTATTACTGAGGAGCGAGCTAATATTATTAAATATACTGCGGGTAAATAAAATTACTCTATATTATATCGGGAGTTGCTATTTCCAGTATATCTATAAGTAATTAAAAAAATATACGAAGCCACTACACATCTTTAAGTATTTTAGAAAAATGAGGTTAAGTAATTTTAGGCAGCTGCTGATTGCAAAGGAAAATATTATAAACATAATTACTTTTCTGCTTTATAATTACTATAAAATTGTTTAAATTATACATTGAATATAAATATCATATACATTCGAGGAATAAATGAAAAAAAATATTACAGGCATTGCAATCATTTGCTTGTTCTTTGTTGCGACAAGTTATGGGCAATTATGTCAAGGCCCTGCACAAGGTTCTGTACCATCAGGAGTAATTGTAAGTACGGGTACTTTTACAAAAACAATTACTATTACTGAACCTCAAAAACCAATTGTTCACAACAAAGAAACATATACTGAAACTCCTGTGAAAATGGATTTTAGTTTAACACCGGCTGTTAAACAAGTATACACTGAAGATGCTTCTTGTAAAGATAAGGCAATAAAAGATTCTGCATCTTTAATGCTAAAAAGTTTTGATGGAATACCACAGCAAAACGGAATTCCGCCGGATCCTTATATTGCTGTCGGTCCCAACCATATTATTTCAATTGTAAACTCAGTCTTTTGCATCTGGGATAAAAATGGAGGGCTGCTAAAGACTATTTCAGGTGACGCATTCTTTACACCAGTAGTGCCAGGCGTTTCCACATTTGATCCAAAAGTTTTATATGATCATTTTAATAAGAGATGGGTAATGGTTTGGCTACATGCGGATCAAACAAATAAAAAAGCTTATTTCTTACTTGCAGTATCAGCAAGTGACAACCCATTAGGTAACTGGTCCACATGGGCTTTACCTTCAAGTTTGAATGGCTCTACTACGGTTGACCAATGGGGCGATTATCAAGGCGTCGGTTATGATGACAGTTGTATCTATATAACTTCAAATCAGTTCTCAACTGCCGGCACGTTCCAATATGCAAAAAAAAGCATTATTCCTAAGGCTCAGTTATATACTAATACTGCGGGTCCGGTAATATGGAATGATCTATGGAACATTTTATTACCATCATATGGCGGTTCAGTTTTTTGTGTAAGGCCTTCAATAGCCAGAGACCATGAAAGTGGTTATTATTTGACATTTATTCCAAATTACAGTGCTAATTTTATTTCAGTTTATAAAATTACAAATCCAGCAACAAACCCGGCTTTAACCGGAAGTATTGTATATGTTAATACTTTTTATCCGGCTTCAAATGCCAACCAGCTGGGAGGAGGCTCGATGCTTCTGGAAGGCGGAGGCGGTCAGTTACGGAATGAGCCCAAGGTTATGGATAACAAAATGTGGTTAACACATACAGTTCGTAACCCTTACGCGACTAGTTATTCAGCGGTCAGATATTTACAGCTTGATTTATCGGCCAGTGCTCCGGCCTTACTTCAAGATCAATTGTTAGGTGCCTCCGGGTTCTGGCATTTTTATTCAGCACTTGATGTGGATAAAGGTCAAAATGTAGCTATTACATACAGCAGATCCGGGGATACCCAGTATGCCGGTGCTTATTATACTTATGAATATAAAAATGACGCCAGTTTAAGAAACAGCAATGTCTTACAGGCCGGCAGAGCTAATTACGTTAAAGATTACGGTGGCGGCAGAAACAGGTGGGGCGATTATAATGGAATAATAATTGATCCTTCTGATTCTTCCAGCTTCTGGTTATTCGGTGAATATGTATATGCAAAAGATACTTGGGGTACATGGACCGGAGAGATGAGATTATCTACATTTCCGGGTAATAATCTTGCTGCCAATACAGTTGATTTTTCTAATGTGGAAATTACTAAAACCAGTGATACTTTGACGAGTTATATAAGGAACTGGGGGAGTAATGATCTCACTATTACTTCTATTCCTGATAGTGTTGGTCCATTTAAAATGCTGACTCATCTTACCTTACCATATACTGTTCATCCTTTTGATACAGTTGCAGTACAGATCGTTTTTAAACCAACAATAGCTAAACAGTATGATACACTATACACAATTACAAGTTCGGTTTCTTCGTTTGCAGGAATTCCTATTAAAGGCAAAGGATTTGTAATTAAACCTGTAACTAAAGATATTGTATATGCTTCCACAGGCGCGGGAAATCAGGGTGCTATTTTTACCGTCAATACGACTTCGGGAAACGGTACATTATTGGGATCGTCTTTACAAAATGAAATCAAATCAATTGCAATAAACCCTAAAACTCAGGTTATGTATGGCATAATTGCAGGGCTATCTAATACAGGTGTATATAGAGTTAATGCAGAAAAAGGTGATTCGTACTTGTTAAAAAATATTCCACTTACAAACACTGTAGGAATCTGTTTTGATACCGCCGGTGCATGCATTATGGCATTAAAGACAGGGGAATTTTACCAAGTGAATTTAACAACTGGCGATACATTAAAGTTATCCAGTTCGCATATAAGCATATCAAACATTACGGTTAACCTACTAAACAACCAGTTCTGGGCTTCTTTTTATGCTGCAGTAGGTGCAAATAAGGATAAAATATATAAGGTAAACCCATATACCGGTGATACTGTCTTTGTAGGTAAAACCGGATTTGGTGTTGCGACTAATGCTCTTGCATGCGATAAGGCTGGTAATCTTTATGGCGTAACCGGAACAACATCTGCTCTAAATAATCTAATAAAAATAGATACTTTAACCGGGGTAGGTACAATTGTTGGCAGTACTGCATTCAAGAATGTAACCGGTTTAACAGTATTATATGATAAACCAACTTCAGTTGAGAATGGCAAACCTTCTGAAATTCCTTCGGATTTTGTCGTAAAACAAAATTACCCTAATCCATTTAATCCCAGTACTACAATTGAGTATTCTTTACCGGTAAGTGCAAATGTACGAATAACAGTATATAATTTGCTTGGAGAGATCGTCTCAAATTTAGTAAACACGGATATGAGTGCAGGTGTTCATAGAATTACATGGGATGCTTCTAAATATACCAGCGGAACATATTTCTATGAAATTAGAGCAAATGGTTCAAACGGCAGGAACTATACTCAAATAAAGAAAATGATCTTTATGAAATAAAGAGTTGTTCAAAAAAAAAGCCGTCCTTATCTGGGCGGCTTTTTTTATGAAAATAATTAGAGGTTAGATAAATTATAATAAGAAAATTTGATAACAATTGTATAAAATAAAGAAAATTGTTAATATTGCATCCGTGATAATTCCAAATCTAGATACTTTGTGTCAGGTAAATTTAATAGAAAAATCGAAGGGTCTCTTGTCTTGATCTTAATAAAAAAAAATACTTATATTAGTTCTCAT
Source organism: Bacteroidota bacterium (assembly GCA_030706105.1). GTDB lineage: Bacteria > Bacteroidota > Ignavibacteria > Ignavibacteriales > Ignavibacteriaceae > JAUZPC01. The sequence goes on from JAUZPC010000136.1 coordinate 4,641, forward strand.
AATTGTGCTAATTAACTATAATGTGAAGTGAGATGTATAAATTTCTTGGTTCATATAATGTAATACCTTTTTTACCCAAAAAGTTAGAAAAACTTAGGGAAATTGCTTATAATATCCTATGGAGCTGGAACCCTGATTTTAGGGGCTTGTTCAACAGAATTGATGGAGATTTATGGGATAGCACTAACCATAACCCAATATTGCTTTTAGGAACAATTGCTCAGGAAAGGTTGGAAGAGTTAGCTAAGGACGATGGATTTTTAGCACATTTAGAAAGAGTTTATAATAATTACCAAAATTATATATTTGAAAAAACCTGGTATGATAGAAAACATTCTGACAAAAAAAACTTTACAATAGCATATTTTTCAGCTGAGTTTGGGTTAACAGAATGTCTCCAAACGTACTCAGGCGGTCTGGGGGTTTTAGCCGGAGATCATTTAAAAGCAGCAAGCGATTTAGGAATTCCATTAATTGGAATAGGATTATTGTACAAAGAAGGTTATTTCCAGCAGTATCTTAATTCAGAGGGATGGCAGCATGAGAAATATGAGCTGAATGATTTTGATAATTTGCCTATGAAGCTTGTGGTTAAACCTAATGGCGATACTTTATTGCTTAGCGTTAACATGGCAGAAAGAGATGTGTTCTTTCAGGTTTGGAAAATACAAGTTGGCAGAGTTCCCCTTTATCTATTGGACACAAATATTCCGGTTAATAATATTGCCGATAGAAAAATTACAGAAACTTTATATGGTGGAAATGCTGAAACCAGAATCAGGCAGGAAATAATTTTAGGTATAGGCGGAATTAGGACTATAGCAGCTTTGGGTTTGAACCCCACTGCCTGCCATATGAATGAGGGGCACAGTGCTTTCCTTTCGCTTGAAAGAATTAACCAAATGATGTCTTCGGAAAATATAACATTTAAAGAAGCTTGGGAAATCAGTTATTATTCCAATATTTTCACTACTCATACCCCTGTGCCGGCAGGTATTGATGTTTTTGCGAACGATTTGGTAGAAAAGTATTTAGGCGATTATTATAGAAATGAATTAAAAATATCGAATTCTGAATTCTATAAACTTGGAACTATTTATAGAGATGCGGATTCTCATGTTTTCAATATGGCCCATTTGGCGATGAATAATTCAGGCTATATAAACGGAGTGAGCAAACTGCACGGAGACGTCTCAAAAAAAATGTGGGTTAGCGGATATAAGGATGTCCCATTTAATGAAATCCCCATTGGTTATGTTACTAATGGTGTGCATATAAGATCTCATATTTCCAGGGAGATTGAAGAACTCTTTACCCGGTATTTGGGTGAAAAGTGGTTGGTTAATCCGGCTTCGGCTGAGTTATGGAGTAAGGTCGATAAGATACCGGATGAAGAATTATGGAGAATACATGAACGGCGCAGAGGCCGTCTGGTTACTTTTGCAAGGAGCCGTTTAGTAAAACAAATTCGAGAAAGAGGCGGTAGCCAAACTGAAGTTGAAGCTGCGGCTGAAGCTCTGGACCCTAATGCATTAACAATTGGATTTGCCAGAAGGTTTGCAACATACAAGCGAGCAACATTAATATTTAAGGATTTAGACAGGCTGGCCGACATTGTAAACGACAGGAGCCGTCCTGTCCAATTTATCTTTGCAGGTAAAGCGCATCCTCAGGATGAAGAAGGAAAAAGATTAATTCAGGAAATTTTTGAAATTGCACAAGATCCAAGATTTAGAAAGAAAGTGGCTTTTATTGAGAACTATGATATAAATGTAGCAAGCTACCTGGTTGAAGGGTGTGATGTTTGGATGAATAACCCAAGACGTCCTTTAGAAGCAAGCGGAACTTCCGGTATGAAGGTAATTGCCAATGGCGGGTTAAATTTTAGTGTCTTAGACGGTTGGTGGTGCGAGGGCTTTGATCCTGAACTTGGCTGGAGTATTGGCAATGGTGAAGAATACAGTGATTCCGATTATCAAGATGAAGTTGAAGCACGCCAGTTATATCATACGCTGGAAAATGATATTATCCCGTTATTTTATCAAAGACAGGATGACCGGCTGCCGAGAAATTGGATTACTAAAGTTAAGAGCTCAATGAAAAAATTGGGACCGGTCTTTAATACTCATAGAATGGTGCTTAACTATTTTGATAAGTACTATTTGCCTGCATTTGATAAGAGAAATCTGCTGCTGGGCAAGGGTAAGGAAAAAGTAAAAGCTTTAACGGAATGGAAAGATAAATTAAAAAAGAACTGGAATTCAATTAAAATAATTAGTACGGAAGCTGCAATAACAAATAAAACGGTCTTTGTTAATGAAGAATATCCGGTAAATGCAGAAATTTATTTAGGAGACTTAACTCCCGGGGATGTTGAAGTACAGCTGTACTACGGACCATTAGACAAAACAGATAATCCACATTTTTATTCAACAGTTGTTATGAAAAATTCATCAAACAAAACAACTAACGGAAACTATAATTATGTGGGAAAAATAATTTGCGCAAAAAGCGGACAAACGGGTTTTACAATTAGAATACTGCCCAAAAACAATTTACTTATTAATCAA
>JAUZPC010000137.1 GCA_030706105.1 Bacteroidota bacterium
CTTGATGACCTTGAAAATGCCTGCATTGAAAAGAAGCTTACTACAATTAAAGGATTTGGTGAAAAGGCTCAGGCCGCAATTCTGGAAGAAATTGAAAAATTTAAAGTAAATAAAAAATTTCTGCTGTTAAGTACTGCGCTTAGGTTTGCAGATGATATCTCCTCAAAATTAATGAGACTAAAAATTTCTTCTAATTTTGAAGTTACTGGCGAGCTAAGAAGAAAATGTGAAATTATTTCTTCAATTGAATTTATTGTTGAAATCATACAAGAATCAGACAAAGAAAAAATTGTTGCCGCTTTTGAATTGGCCATTGAACAAGATTTAGGGAAAAACACCTCTTTATATCCCGTTCCTCTAAAATTTCATTTTACAACAGCAAAAGAGTATTCCAAAAAATTATTTATTACTACAGGCTCTGTTGAGTTTGTTGAGTCACTTGCCGAAAAAACTTCCGGATCTGATTATAATAGTGAAGAAGAAATATTTCAGGCTGCCGGTTTTGATTATATAATCCCCGAAATGCGCGAAATTGATTTCTTCAAATACGGAGCTGAACTTCAGCACAACTCTGACCTGGAGCTTGACGGTTATAAAGCTTTGCTCCATTTCCATACGACTTATTCAGACGGAGTTAACTCTATTGAAGAAATGGTACTCGCTGCAAAAAAAATTGGTATTGAGTATGCCGTTGTTTGCGATCATAGCAAAACTGCGGCTTATGCTAATGGTTTGCAGGAAGACCGGCTTGCAATTCAGGGTAGGGAAATAAAGCAACTGGCAAAAAAACTTAATTTCACTATATTCAGAGGTATTGAGTCTGATATACTTGGTGACGGCAGTTTAGATTTTCCTGAAGAAGTTTTAAGAGAATTAAAATTTGTAGTAGCCTCTGTTCACTCAAGATTTAACCTTGATGAAGAAGAACAGACAAGCAGAATAATTAAAGCAGTAGAGAATCCATATACCCGCTTACTTGGTCATCCAACAGGTCGTCTGCTCCTTTCGCGTGATGCATATAAAATAGATATAAAAAAAATAATTGATGCCTGTGCTGCCAACAAAACAGCTATTGAAATAAATGCCAGTCCAAATAGATTGGACCTTGACTGGAGATGGATTTATTATGCCCGTGAAAAAGGATGCCTTTTTGCAATAAATGCCGATGCTCATTCCACAAGCGATATTGCCAAGACTGACTATGGGGTTTCAGTTGCAAGAAAGGCCGGTCTCCTTAAAAGTGAGGTAATTAATTATTATACGCTTGAGCAGTTTGAAGAATTTTTAAAGTTAAAAGGATAGAGTAAATATTTAACAGATAATTTAAAAAAAGAGTTGAAATAATCATTAGTTAGATGTAATTTAATATCCTCTGCAATGCCGGTTTATTTAAATTAAATAAAATTCCTGGTATTGCATAATTCCAAATTCAAATAAGGATTGTTCCATGGATAATGTAAATACTCTGGATCTAAAAAAATGTATTAGAGATGTCCCCGATTTCCCCAAAAAAGGAATCATATTTAAAGATATAACCACATTGCTAAATAATCCCTCTGCGCTTAGGGAGGGTTGTAGTCAGTTGTATGATTTAGCAAAAGATCTTAGAATAGATAAAGTTGCCGGAATTGAATCCCGCGGGTTTATTTATGGTGCAATGTTGGCGGAAAAATTAAATGCAGGTTTTGTACTTATTAGAAAACCAAATAAATTACCTGCCGATACAATAACCGAATCTTATGATTTGGAATACGGCAAAGATACTATTCAAATGCATAAAGATGCAATACTGCCCGGTGAAAGAGTTTTACTTCATGATGATTTATTAGCTACAGGTGGAACCGCCGCCGCCGCTATCAAACTAATTGAAAGACTTGGCGGCATTGTTGTGCAGGTATCTTTCGTTATAGAATTAAGCTTCCTAAAAGGCCGGGATAAACTTGCCGGATATGATATAAAAACATTAATGGATTTTACAGACTAAACCACTTTGTAATGTAATGCGGTACTTCGTTTCGTAAATTCAATTATCTGAAAATACCTGAACTGTTATTACGAACTTTGAAATTTCTCTTCTATGACTATGGGAGAAAAAATTTCTCCTTATTTTTAGCCCTGAGTGAAACCGTATTGGACGACTCGTGCTAAATTTATAAATTAGTTTAAACAAAAAAGGCGTCCTGTTGAACGCCTTTTTTTATTGCGAAGCCCCTGCTTCGCTAATTTTATTTAAAAAGAGTAAGTGATTTACTTTTGTAATATCATCTTATTTCTTAAGACTGTATTTCCTGCTTTTAATTCATAAATATACATTCCGCTTGCAAGATTATTACCGTCAAACTTTGCCATATGCTTTCCTGCATCATAATTACCATCGGCAATTACACCAACTAATTGTCCTAATGAATTATAGACAGATAGTTTAATATATGATGCCTTAGGCAGTTCAAACTGAATTAAAGTTTGAGGATTAAATGGATTCGGATAGTTCTGCATTAAGCTGAAAGCAGTTGGTATGTTACCTGAAGTAACATATATTGTCCCGCTGTATTCATAACTTCCGTCAAAATCAAGCTGTTTTAACTTATATGCATATTTACCGTACTCATTATTATAAGAAGTAAATGAGTATGAGTTTGGATTTGATGTGCTTCCATTACCTTTAACAAATCCAACTTTTTCAAAATTACCCGGCAAATCATTTGCGTTAAATTTAGCTCTGTAAATTTCAAAACCCTTATTGTTTAGTTCTGTTGCAGTATTCCAATTTAGGACAACATAATTTCCTTTTGTTTCTGCTGTAAATGAAGTAAGCTCAACAGGGAACGGTGGAACAACAGTTAATGTTGCATTTTTAATTATAATATTATTATCAGGGTCAAAAACTACACTTGTTGGCTGTTTAGTGCTGTTAAAGAAAAATGGCTGATTGTTATAGGTATTCATTACTTTGTAAACAGAACTTGTTCCGTCACTGAAATTAACTTTTATTTCAAGAGGCATTTGATAGTAATAGGATTGACTTTGGGCTGCCATAAACCCGGTAGTCCATGTACTTCCGTTTTGACTAAAATAATATTTGTTAGTATAAGAAGGATGATTTGGCTGAAAAATCCATTCATCAAAGAACCATCCGTAATCCTGCCCGGTAAATGCATTCAGTTTATTCTTAAATTTCTGTACTGTTGCACTGTTAAATCTAAACTGTGGATCATTAGCATATGATTTTAGGAATGCAAAAAATGTGGAGTCACCAAGTGTATATCTCAGTAAATGTAATATACATGCACCTTTTTCATATGTGATTGCATAATTGAAAAGTGTATTTACATCAGGTGTTGTTACAGCCCAAGCGGGGTTAGAAATTGCCCAGCCTGGATTACTGCCCATATACCCGCTTGCATTTGAGAGAATATTTGATTTATAGGCAGAATAACCGGTAGTATGTTCTTCCCACAAAGCTTCATTATATGTAGCGAAACCCTCATTCAACCATATATCTGCCCAGGTCTCGCAGGTAATCATATCACCAAACCATTGATGCGCAAATTCATGGGCTATTAAACTTGTTTCCCAGCATCCGGGGCATATAGTAGTCAGCGTTTGGTTTTCCATCCCGCCCCATGCAAATTGACTGTTCAATGCGGCAAATCCGTTCTTCTCAAACGGGTGCTCTGTGTACATACTGGAGTAGAAAGTTGTCATATTTAAGAAAGTACTTTCATAAGAAGCGGCATTTTCACCAGAGTTGTAATAAAATCTCATTGGCACCTGCTCACCATTAGAAGGTTTTGTCCAATAAAAAACATCTAAGTTGTAGTTTACTTTAGAAGCCATGGTTATTAAGTAGGTGGCTATCTGGTCTCTGCTTACCCAATGATAATAAATTGTGTCACCGGTTTTTACTGAATCTGCTAATCTGCCGTTAGATCCCAATTTAACTGAAGCAGGCGTTTTGGCTGTTAAGTCAAGCGTTGCTTTATCTGAAGGTCTGTCATAGCATGGAAACCACTTACGTGCACCTTCCGGCTCGCAGTCTGTAAAAACAAAACCATTAGAGGCATAGAAAGCACCGTCAGAAACATTTTTATGTTTATAATATATTATTACCTGCGCTGTATCATTTGGATTATATATTCTGTCTAAATTTATTGTAAGAATATCTGATACATGTGTAAACGAGGTACCTGATAACTTAACAGAGTCAATCTGCAATGATGAGTTTACTGCATTTAATTTTATTAAATTAAGAGTTGAATCTGCTCTAAACTTAATTGTTACACTACCTGTAAAGCTCTTTGGATAGGGTGATAAATAGCAGCTATATAAATCAACATTAATCTTATAATTTAACACATCAAAAGAGTGAACAATAGACTTGTTACTATTAGTAAGCTCAACAAGCTCTTTTACTGATGTCTTTTTGGTATAGCAGCTATAAGCGCCTTTTGTCCCCGGGGTATTCTTATTAAACCCGCTATATTGCGGAAAAACTAAGAAACAGCATAAAATAACCATAAAAAAAACAATGTAACTCTTTTTCATAGACACTTCCTTTATTGTGAGATTTTTTAGCTAATGAAAATTAACTGTAATTATACCTTAAAGCAAGTCTTAATCTTAATAGTTTTAGCCATTTAGCGTCGTTTTTTATCTCAAAACAATGCCAAGTTCCGGTGAAAATTCCAATAATGACCTCTATATCAGGAATATCCTGATGAAAAATCAGAATTTCCCCTATTCTAAACGCTTAATTTTTTTGTTTTATTTGCGATAGTAAGAATAAAGATTATATGTGTTTCTAGAGTAATTAAGATTTTATGAAAGAGGTAAAGAAATGTCAGTTTTAAGACCATTATCAAAAGACTTATTAAAAAAGATGTTTTTAAGAACACTTTATAATGAGAAAGAAAATGCAAAAGAAGTATTATTAATGCCTGATTTTGTAAGCATAATTTGCGGTAAAATGGCTGAATTTTTTGCTATTCCTGATCTGATAGAAGAAGAATATGAATTATGCTTAGATGCAGTTTTTGAGCTTGAAAGCTATGACTATATCGCTAATCTGGATTGTGAGTCGAGCGAAGTGCTTAAAGATCTTACTCCTAAAGGCAATAAATATGTCGAAGAAAGACTTTTGAATTTCCAGCTTCCTTCTATTGACATCTATAAACACATTACACGTGATGATTTAAGAGAAGAAGTTGTTAAAGATTACCTAAGCGGTAACTACGAAGAATCTATCATGAAAGCTTTCAACTTATTGGAAGAAAGAGTTAAAGAAAATACGATTGTTAAACCGTCTCATCTGGAAATGAAAGAGGTTTCTAACTATTATATAGCTAAAGATGGTTCTTTAAAATATACAACTTTTCAAAATGAAGAAGAATTAGCATCCTTGAGAAGAATTATGCAGGGTACAATGCTTTGGTTCAGAGATCCGGAAAATAATACCTCAATCAGTCTGAACAATGCCGAAGCAGCTGCACAAATAATCGTTTTTGCAAATATGCACCTGAATTTGATAGATCAATAAATTTTATTTCATAAAACCCCCAAATCGTACTCAAAAAACCTCCTTCGGGAGGTTTTTTTTATCTTTTTAGCAACCCCCCAGTTGTTTATTTTTAGGATTCCAATATTTAAAGGTTAAAATGAAACAATCCTTACTAACTATTTTCCTAATTTCAATTATCTCTTTATCCGCTTTTGCCCAAATATCCGACAGAGATAAACTATATGATGACTCGCAAGTAGCCAGAATTGATATATTTATGGCGCCTTCAGCTTTAGACTCAATGTATACATATACTCATTTTGATACAGTTTACTATTGCTCAATTCACTTTAAAAATAAATATTTTGATGAAAATGTTGATAATGTTGCTGTCAGGGTGCGTGGAAATACGTCAAGAGACTCCCAAAAGAAGTCAATTAAACTGGATTTTAATGAATATATAGACAATAGATATTTCCATACAGTAAGTTCTTTAAATATAAACGCCGAACATAATGATCCTTCCATTGTCCGAAGTAAACTCGGGTGGGATTTCTTTAATAAAATTGGGCTTACGGCCAGTAAAGCCGCACATGCAGAACTATATATTAATGGGAAGTATTATGGGCTTTATATCTCTGTAGAGAGTATAAATAAATCGTTTCTTAAGAATAGCTACGCTGATGTATCGGGAAATTTATGGAAATGCCTGTGGCCTGCTGATCTGAACTATCTGGGCGATGATCCAAATCTTTATAAGTTAATGAATGGAGATAGAAGGGTTTATGAGCTTGGGACTAATGAAGATGTAGATGATTATTCTGAATTGGCAAGATTTATAAAAATTATTAATCAAACACCTGATAATCTCTTGCCTGACTCTCTTGAAAAAATATTTTACCTTCCTGAACTTCTTAAATATTATGCAGTTGACCAACTTTTCGGAAGCTGGGATGAATATTGGTATCTAAAGAATAATTACTATTTATATAATGAGCCAAATGCAAAAAAAATTCATATCATCCCTTATGATTATGATAATTGCCTTGGTGTTGATTGGTTTAATATTGATTGGGCAACTATAAACCCTTACAATAGACCATTTAGTGAAGGAAGTAATTATTCGAGACCTTTGGTGACCAGAATTATGGCAAATAAGCAGTATCGTAACTTATACACTCACTTTATGCAATTTTATAATAATTTATTTGCCCTTTCAAACTGGGAAAGCAGGATTGACAGTTTTAAACAACAGCTTCTTCCTTTTGCCGCTGCTGATACTATGCGGACTAAGGATTATGGCTTTACTATAAATGACTTTTTAAACTCATACTCTTTGTCGGGTTATTCTAACCAGCATGTAAAAAGAGGGATAAAAGAATTCATAAATACGCGGAATGTCATTTTACCGGGCCAGTTAGTTCTTTATAATAGCCAAAGTCCAATCGTCTATGACATTAAATATTTTCCGCAAAATCCAGGGCCAAATGACACTATTTATGTTTATGCTGCGGCTTTTTGCAAAGAAGGCTTTGCTGATCTGAAGATCAATTTTGTTAAAAATGATCAGGCCAATTTTGAATATAATATGACTTATTCTCCGGTTCTTAATACAAGTAAAGTTGAAGAAGCTGACAGATGGATCGGAAAAATTCCTCCTTTGGGTACGGGTGGAAGTGGGAAGTTTATTATTGCAGTAAAAG
>JAUZPC010000138.1 GCA_030706105.1 Bacteroidota bacterium
CCCTTCCATTACCATAAATGGAGAGAAAGTTAATGGCAAGGAAAGAATACTATACAAGGTTGATACATTAAAGTCAGAGGACATACTTCTACTATCCAGAATCCGTCCCGATGAAAACAAAGAGATTAAAACCTACGATAAAATAATTTCAATAAGCGAAAATATAAGCGAAGTGGATGCAGTCTCCCCTTTTGTTCAAGCCCAGGGAGTGATGAGGTCCCATTCTATTTCAAAGCCATGTGTTATTAAAGGCATAATTCCCGTAAAAGAATCAAAGATTGCAAATCTCTCAAATAATGTTACCTCCGGTAATCTATATGAACTTACATATACAAAGAACGGAGCTATTTTAGGTGAAGGACTGGCAAAGAAACTAAAACTAAAATATCATGACAATGTCAGCCTTACAGGAGAAGATGGAATCGTATACTCACTAATTGTTGCAGGCATATTTTCCAGCGGGTTTTCGGCCACGGATAATACTTTTGTCTTTCTCAATTTAAAAACCGCACAGTCAATACGCGGGTTTAATGCCAATACTGTTTCCGGCATAGGATTACATACAGTTTCGTTAGACAATATAAAAGATATTGCAACAAGAATAGAAAGTCTTACCGGGTATAAAGCCAAGACATGGGAAGAATCAAACGCCAATATACTTGATTTATTCAAGCGAAATAATAATATCACAATGCTTCTTGTGGTTTTTGTATTTGTAATTTCCGGTTTCGGGATAGCAAATGTATTAATCACAATTGTACTGCAAAAGCAAAAAGATATTGCCATAATGAAATCTTTTGGTATGAGCAGTATAAGTGTCCGGCAAATATTTTTAATTGAAGGAATAATCATCGGTATTATAGGTTCACTTTTGGGTATGATTGCAGGCCATTTACTGACGAACTTTGTTGCCTCCCTCCCTATTTCATATGGAGAAAGTGCAGTTATAAAAAGTAATCATATCTCAACGGTTCAAACAGCATCATCTTATATCATTGTGGGAATATTTTCAATACTTGTCAGTGCAGTCTCAGCATACGTTCCCGCAAGCAAAGCAGCAAAATTAAAACCTGTGGATATTCTGAGAGCATAAACAATATGATAATTAACAGAAATATTTTATATATTGCTTTCAGGCAACTCTCTCATCGCCGCAGACAAACTCTTTTAACCATTGGGGGAATCGGTATTTCCGTAATGGTGTTAATTAGTGCAATAAGCCTAATGGATGGACTATTGCAGAGCTTTACAAATAAGATAATTAATTCAGCACCACACATTATAGTAAGCGGTGAAAAGATTACTAATCCTGTAAGTGATTTATTGTACAAAAAAGATTCATCTTCAACTTTTATGTTTTATAAAAATGTTGAACGAAATGACGAAGATCTTATTAAAAACTATGCAAGAGTTGAAAATATAATTTATACCGACCCTAATATAAAACTGGTTTCGCCGGTACTTTCCATAAATGTAATTGCAAAATTTGGAATTATTTCGCAGCCTATGTTAGTACTTGGCATTATACCTAAAAAAGCAGATGCCATAACTAAATTTTCTGAAAATATGACTGAAGGAAAATTTGATGAGCTTGAAAGATCTCCCGATGCAATAATTATAGGGAGCTCGGCAGCAAAGGATTTTCAGGTTAAAGTGGGAGACAGGATAAATTTAGTTTCAAATTTCGGAAATACATTTGCAGTAAATGTTGTCGGAATATTTTCAACCGGAATAAATGATGTTGACAACAACGCATATGCAAATCTAAGGCTTGCTCAAAATATTGGCAATTATTTACCTAATGAAGTAACACAGTTATATTTACGGGCAAACAATTTGGACAAGATTTCAGGGTCAGCCCAAACAATAAAAAAGAATACTAATTATGATGCAAAAACGTGGGAAGAAAATGCAGCCAGTGTTATTTCTCTGTATAAAACCATTTCATCAATGATCTACTTTCTTGTATTTTTTGTTTTGCTGGTTGCCGGTTTTGGTGTAGCTAACATTCTTATTACCAATGTACTGGAAAAATACAAAGACATTGCAATACTAAAATCCTTTGGATATAAGAATTCTGAAATATCTGCCATCTATATAATACAAGGAATGATGGTGGCAATGCTCGGTGCACTTATTGGTTGTTTGTTAGGGTTTATCATGATACAAATACTAAGCAGTATTCCAATAACACCTTCACAAACTTCATCAGTAAGATCTGATCATCTTGAAATGGGAAAAAGTCCTTATTACTTTTTATTAACATCCATTTTTGCAATGATAGTAAGTTTCTTTGCCTCATTAGGCCCATCAAGAAGTGCTTCCAAGGTTAATCCGGTTGATATTTTACGGGGAGAAAGATAATTACTTATAAACTTTACCTGATATAAAAATATGAATGATACAATAATAGAATTTAGGAATGTATATAAAGATCTTATAACTCAGGATAATAATGAAGTTATCCAGACCACGATACTATCTGATCTTAATTTCAAGATACAACGGGGAGAGTTCACATCTATTACCGGGCCAAGCGGTTCAGGCAAAACTACTATGCTGTATCTTATGGGTATATTGGATAAACCGACAAAAGGTACGGTAGTACTTGACGGCCAAGAGACAACAGCACTTTCAGAAGAGCAGCTTGCAGTGCTGAGGAACGACAAACTCGGTTTTATCTTTCAGTTTCATTTTTTACTGCCAGAATTTTCCTCTCTGGAAAATGTAATGATGCCAATGCTTGCAAGAGGCAAATATACATATGCGGCAGCACGGGAAGCAGCAAAAGAACTGCTTGAGCAAGTGGAAATGGGCAATAAACTAAACAGTAAACCAAATCAACTGAGCGGCGGACAGCAGCAAAGAGTTGCAATAGCCCGTGCTCTTTCAAATAAGCCAAAAGTACTTTTAGCTGACGAACCAACCGGTAATCTTGATTCCAAGAACTCCGCAATTGTATTTGATCTTTTTAAAAAACTGAATGAAGAGACAAATCAAACTATTATAGTCGTTACACATGATGAAGGTTTTGCACACCGGACCAGGCGAATACTGCACGTAATTGACGGGAGAATAGATTATTCGACAAATATTTGATTATGGGTAAGACTACTAATCGATAGTCAGAGAATTATACCCAGAGTTTCCCAGAGAAAAACCCGGAGAACCCCAGAGAATGATAAACCAACTCCGTAAAACCTCATATTCTCTATGATCTGCCGGAGTATATTCCTAAAAACAAGCAGTTATTATGCATATGCACAATACGAATTGTGTTTTCTCAGTTGTGTGGTTCTATATTATTATGGATTTTGTTTATATTTATAGATCAGCAAAATGTAAAATTATTTAAAGGCAATAAAATGAAAGTATTGTTATTATTATTTCTCATTTTCTCAATGAGTAACGCACAAGAGATAAAGGATATTAAATTAGTGCCCCCGCAAAAAGAAATAGGCAAACCTCTAATGCAGGCTATAAATCTACGCCATTCCTCTCGTGAATTCAGTCCAAAGACATTATCAGATCAAGATATTTCTAATTTAATATGGGCTGCTTTTGGCATCAATAGAAGTGAATCCGGAAAACGCACAGCTCCTTCTGCAATGAATTGGCAGGAAATTGATGTTTATGCAGTTATGGAAAATGGTTCATATTTATATGATTCCAAGACCCATTCCCTTAAACAAATATCATCAAAGGATAACCGGAAATTGGCAGGGACTCAGGATTTTGTAAAAGATGCACCTCTTAATTTGATTTATGTTGCGGATTATTCAAAAACAAGTAGAGCGTCAGAGTCAGATAATTTATTATATAGCGGGGCTGATGCCGGTTTTATTGCACAGAATGTATATTTATTTTGCGCATCTGAAAATTTAGCAACAGTAGTTAGAGGATCTGTAAATAGAGAAAAACTTGCAGGTGAGCTTAAACTAAAAAAGAATCAAAAAATAATTTTGGCTCAGACTGTCGGATACAACAAGTAATTGCCAATACAAATCTTAAACTATGGGATAGGATAATATACATTACACTATCCCATAGAACATAAATGCTATTCGTTTGGTTTCTTAATAAAATTTATAGTAATTCCGGGGGTTAACCCAAGAGTAATATTTACCCCGCCTAAGCCATAATTACCTAAAGAGACCAGATCATAAAAGTCTTCTGCTTTTAATAAACACTTAATTATTAGTTGAATAATTTTCTGATCCTTTATATCTTCTAAAAGCTGAGTACGTTCTTCATCGGTTATTTTATTATTATAGTGAAAAGAAGCAACAATAACCGGAGGGATACCTAAATTTACGGATACAGTTTGAAGTTCATAACCGGATTTAAGGAATAAAAGCCCTGAGTTATTAATATTTTCCAAAACACTTTTAACTTTACTGGTACCGCCATCTTTGAACTCTTGAATAATGCTGGATTGTTCTTCATTCCAAACATCATCCTTCAAGTCAGTTATTTTACTTTTCAGGTTCTCGGTAGAGTCCTTCACCTTTTTAAATAAATCAGTTTCCATTATTATTTCCTTATTAGTAATAATTCAGTTTTACATACGAAATTAAGAAATAGAAAAGAATATTTCTAATATGCAAAAATACAATTACCGGTTCATTTTTACAATTTTCTCAATATTGCTGCCATAAAGATATCACTCACAAAGGATTTATCGGAGTTAAGTAAAGATGAATTTATCCTGTTAATTACTTCCACTTTTTTGTATTTTTAATTATGGGATTTTAATAATTGGAATGTTTTACTATTATACGCTTTATGATATTAAAAATCCATAATACTATAAGACAGTAATGCAACTATTTAAGCTACCCGAATGCTTGGCCTATTATTTCCCAAATTTAGAATGCTAAAATTTGTTGAACAAATTTATAAGAGTTAAGATGAAATATATAATAAATATTATTATCATTATACTGATATCATGCAATGTATATGCCCAAACAGGCTCCCTGCATGGAACCATTAATGACAGCTCAAACAAAGCGCCGATCACAGATGCAACCATTCAATTAGCAGACAAATACATAACTACAAGCAACACTTTAGGATATTTTTCATTCGGAAACATTCCATCAGGTAGTTATATACTTAAAGTGTCAAGAATCGGATACAATTCTGAAAGTTTAAACGTAACCGTAACCAACGATAATAAGCATATTGAAATTATACTGAAACCCGATAATGTTAAATTGGACGAGGTAATAATAACTTCCAGTAAATATGAAAAGAATATTAATGAATTACCGTATTCAGCTTCTTTAGTAACAAAAGAAGAAATCGGAAACAATCCGGCTATGACCATTTCAGATATTTTAAAAAACGAACCGGGTATTTCAATATTAAGCGACGGTGTTTGGGGAACAGACGTAAGTATTCGCGGAATGAATCGTTCCAACATAGTTACATTGGTTGACGGCAACAGAATTGAAACCGCAACTGACATCAGCGCCCGTTTATCAATGATAGACTTAAACGATATTGAAAGAATAGAAGTAATAAAGGGATCTGCATCCGCTTTATATGGATCAGGAGCTTCAGGCGGTGTGGTTAACCTAATAACAAAAACCGGCGGCTACAGGAATGATTTTTCAATTCAGGGAACAGTTTTAAGTGCATTTAACTCTGTAAATAATTATTTTTCTAACGGAATAAACCTTTTGGCGGGTTCTACAAATTGGTTCGGTAAAGTATCCGGTACATTCAGAAAAGCCCAAAACGTTAAGACGCCCCAGGGTGAACTTCAGAACAGCCAATTTGAAGATAACAGTCTGAGTGCGTTCTTGCAGTACAGACCATTTGAGCATAATGAAATAAAATTAAATTATCAGCAGTTTAAGGCAACAAACGTAGGCATACCCGGGGCATATCCCCTATTCCCTTCTACTGCTACAATAAGATATCCTGAAGAAAAAAGACAGCTCTTCAGTGCAGAATATATTATGACTTTTGAAAATACAATTTTGAGTAAATTATCCGCAAAATATTTTCATCAATATATTTTTAGAGATGTAGAAAACATTCCCCATACAGTTCAGAATGTTGCGGCAGCAAATGGGCAACCACCCAAAAGAGTAAGCGTGTTACAAATAAATCCAAGCGCAAAGCATAACATTGACGGAGTTCAGTCTCAGGCTGATTTTATAATTGACAACCATTATCTTATTGCAGGAGTTGACATCTGGCGCAGAAAGTATTCAGGAGAAAGATTTAAACAACAAAAAATTGAAGTATTAAATGCTGCTAAAGATACTGTAAAAAGCACTTCATATAAGACCATTTACGAAAAGCCTTTGCCTGATGCAACTTTTAACAGTACAGGTGTTTTTGCCCAGGATGAGATAAAATTATTTAATAATAAACTATCTGTAACAATAGGAGGACGTTTCGACTATATATTCATAAGAAATAATGATATAATTAATCCTATATATGAAATAACAAACGGCAAAATAAATTATGCGCCTGCCGGACAGATTTTGTATTGGAAAGCTTCAACCGCTAAAAACAATTCTTATGTATATAACTTAGGACTTGTGTATTCATTGTTGGAAGACCTTAATATTTCATTTAATGCATCCAGATCATTCAGGTCGCCGTCTCTTGAAGAACGTTTCCAATATATTGATCAGGGAAGCATAGTTCAATTGGGGAACCCTCAATTGAGCCCTGAAAAAGGATATTTCTTTGATGCTGGATTCCATTATACTAAATCAGATTTATACATAACCGGTAATGTTTTTTATAATAAGTTGACTGATTTAGTTTCAGACTCCGCTACTACTTATGAAGGACGGAAAGCAACCGTAAAAATGAATGTAGGAAAAGCTGTTTTATATGGTTTTGAGTTTTCTTCCGGTTACACATTTATTCCAAATTTCAAGTTATATGATAATGTTTCATACGTGAGAGGAAAAAATGAAAAAGACCATACTGATTTAGCTTTAATTCCGGCACTTAATGGTACCATAGGATTAAAAGCAAATATTTATAAAACCCTGATATTAGATATATCCGCTGTTATTTATGACAAACAGGATAAAATTGCTCAGGGCGAACTGGCAACTCCCGGATATGCAATTTATAATTTTAGTTGTAATGCTGAGATATTGAAATTTGATCTGTTAAGTTTAAACCTTACGGCCGGGATAGAAA
>JAUZPC010000139.1 GCA_030706105.1 Bacteroidota bacterium
TCTTAAGAGCATAGGGAAAGTATCGGGAAGCGGCCCGCAATTAATTTATTGTTCCATTAAGCATTAACGGATAAGTATAACTTAATATCCATTTTTATAATTTGGAAGACAAAGAAGACTCTTGCAATAAGGCAGCCTGGCAGAATATTGTTTCTTGTTGCAATAAATTTATAGGATCACATAAGAGAATCAAACCTGGGTCCTTTTAACAAATTCAATTATTATGGGATCGTTTGAGTTTAGAAGTTCATCAGGAGTTCCGGTAAAGTACATTTTCCCATCATGTAACATAGCCACCTTTGTTGCTATATTCTTAACGCTGAACATATCATGTGTAACCACTATTGAAGTAGCATTTATTTTTGTTTTAAGACTTCCTATTAAAAGATCAATTGAGTCAGACATTATTGGGTCTAAACCTGTAGTGGGTTCATCATAAAAAATATACTCAGGATCGGTTGCCAGAGCACGTGCCAAGCCGACTCTTTTTCTCATTCCCCCGGAAAGCTCGGATGGTTTAAGGTTATTTATCCCCTCCAAACCAACTAAGTCAAGCTTTTCATTTACAATTCTATCAATTTCTTCATTTGTATACGAGACATTGGACTCTGTTAAAGGCATAGCAACATTTTCCCCAACAGTCATTGAATCAAATAATGCAGCTCCCTGAAACAAGAAGCCGAAATTTCTCCTAAGCTCATATAAAGCTTTTTCATTCAGCTCGTTAACCTTATGCCCTTCCACCAGCACATAACCGTCATCCGGTTTAAGCAGGCCTACAATCAACTTAATTAAAACGCTTTTACCACAGCCGCTCTGTCCAATAATAACTAAAGTTTCACCTTTATTAATTGTCAGGTTTACACCATTTAAAACGTTCTTACTGTTAAAACTTTTATGTAAATTATGTATTTCTATCATATCTGCAATATTTTTGATTCTATCACATTAAATAACTAAAAAATAATGAATAAAGCAATAGAGGGAGTGAAGTTGCAGAGTTATAAAGTTACAAAGTTACAAAGTTATAAGGTTATAAAGTTGAAAGTTGAAAAGTTAAGAGTTGTAGAGTTGAAAATTGAAGGAAATGGATAAGTTCATTTTCAATTGTTAATTGTGTTATGTTTTGTTAGTTTAGGTGATTAAATTTTTGAGGTTGTAATGGCAAATCTATATAAAGAAAAAATTAAACAGACATACAGTATTCTTAAGGAAAAAGACATTGACATGTGGCTAACTTTTGTGAAGGAAAGCTCAATAACCCATGACCCCATCATGGATATGTTCCTGCCCGATAATGTAACCTGGCAGTCTGCTTTCATCTTCAGCAAAGACGGTACTTCATGCCAGATTGTAGGCTCTATTGAAGAAGCTAAATTTAAAGCTTTCGACTTATTTGACGAAACCATTGGATATATTCAGTCAGTTAAAGAGCCCTTAATAGAATATATTAAGAAAAAGGATCCGTCAAAAATTGCTATTAACTATTCAGTTAACAATACACTTGCTGACGGACTTACACATGGAATGTTTTTAACTCTTGAAAGTTATCTTAATGAAATGGGTTTCAAGGGAAAGCTCATTTCCTCAGAAGAAATAGTTTCTGCGCTTAAAGGACGTAAATCCACTGCCGAAATTGAAATTATGGTTAAAGCTGTTGAAGAGACTTTGAAAATATATGATAAAGTAACCGGTTATATTAAACCAGGCTTGTCTGAATTAGACATTGCCGCTTATATTAAGGGACTTGTAAAAGAAAATGGCTGGGGACTTGCATGGGAAGAAGAGCATTGCCCTGCTGTTTTTACCGGACCTGATGCCCAAGGCGCCCATTCTGACCCGACTGGCAAAAAAGTGGAAAAGGGGCACGTTATAAATATAGACTTCGGAATAAATTATAAGGGCTACTGCTCAGATATTCAGAGGACCTGGTACGTCCTAAAAGATGGAGAAACGATTGCACCTCCTGAAGTTCAGAGGGGTTTTGATGTAATTGTTGAGTCAATCCAAAGAGCTGCTGATTTTATTAAACCGGGGGTTCTTGGCTGTGAAGTTGATGATGTATCCAGAAATTATATTGTAGAAAATGGTTATGTAGAATATCCCCATGGACTTGGTCATCAAGTCGGCACACAAGCACACGATGGCGGATGCGGACTTTTCCCGCGCTGGGAGCGTTATGGCAATCTTCCATTTATTCCGCTTGAAGAAAATCAGGTATTTACAATTGAACCCAGGCTGCCGATAGAAAGTTACGGTGTAGCTACAATTGAAGAAGAAGTATTAGTGACCAAAACCGGCTGTAAATTCCTTTCTAAACCGCAGAAAGAACTAATTTACATAAAGAGTTAAAAAATAGGACTATACTAAATTTTTAGGGTGCACGTAAACTGCACCCATTTTTACTCAATTCTTTCAATCACAGATTACAATAATTCAGAGTTAATAGAAACTTACTTCATAATCAACTAAGCGGCCTTTATCATAATTAAATTTTGCAGAAAATAATTTATCTTCATTAAGCCACTTAATAAAGTATTTATCCCCCTCCCAAAGGTTTAATTCCATTATTTTATCATCATCTATCCATTCCAGCTTACCTTCATCAGAAATGATTAAGTCGCCGGAATATTCTTCAGATATAAAGACAAAGACATACCAATCTTCAAAACCATCAAATGAAGGAAATGTGATAAACCCCTTCAACTTTACTGATTTTAACGTTAACCCTGACTCTTCTTTTATTTCCCTGAGCACACATTCTTCCGGAGATTCACCAATTTCTAATTTCCCTCCTAATCCGTTCCATTTGTCCTTGTGCATATCATTTTCTTTTTTTATTCTATGAAGCATAAGAGTCTTTTTATTGTAGATGTCCTTTACGTAACAGAGTGTTGCCAGTTTCATTTTTTTACTTAAAATTATATTTTTTACTTCTGTTAAATTTATTAAATTAATAAACAAAGATAAAATTTATATTCAATAATTCTCGCAAATATTTAAAAAAATGTTTGGCTCTTTCAAAAAAAATATAAATATTATAGTATTAAGTTTTAAAGTTTCTGAAGAAACACTCGATTATATATAAAGAAAAATAAACATAGGAGAAATGTAGTAATGAGCTGCTTAGATAATAATAACGAAGAAATTTTTACTGAGAATGATGAAATTTTAGATTTCAACAGTGACAGCATAAGATTAGGAACTGATGCTTCGTTCAATCTAAATTTTGCCGCTAAAAAGGACGAAGATTCTGATTTTGAAGACGATGATGAGGATTACTTTGACGAAGAGGAAGAGGATGAACTCCTTGACGACGAAGAAGAACTTGGTGATGAAGAAGAGGACGATGATTATTTTAAAGCAGGCGATGAAGAAGAAAAGGACGATGACGTTGACGAAGATTTTGACGAAGACTTTGCTGAGGACGAAGACGACGAAGATTTCTATGAGGAAGATTTTGATTTTGACGAAGAAGAAGATGAGGACGATTTTGAAGATGAAGAAGATAACTTTTAATAGTTATCTTCTTCTCAACTCTTAAAGGGGAACTAATATCCGAAATATTTATTTTTTAGTAAGTAGTTTTTAACATAGTCCGTTATTCCTTCTTCAATAGATAGAATTGGCTTACCATAACCCGCTTTATTGATTTTTGTTAAATTAGCTTCCGTAAAATATTGGTACTTTGAAGCAATAGCCTCAGGAAGTTCTACAAATTCAATATTAACTTTTATATCTAAAGCATTAAAAATAGCAGTAACTAAGTCTTTCCAGGTACGGGCTTTGCCTGTACCTACATTAAACAACCCTGAAACTCCCGGCTTTTCTAAGAAGAACAGAGTCATATCAACTGCATCCTTTACATAAACAAAATCACGAAGTTGTTCACCATCTTTATATAAATAATTTTGTGACTTAAATAACTTTACACTGCCGGTTGAAGAAATCTGCTCAAAAGCTTTATGGACAACACTGCGCATATCTTGTTTATGATATTCATTAGGACCATAAACATTAAAATACTTCACTCCTGCAATCTTACCAAGAAGTCCTTTTTTTAATGCCCAAAGATCAAACAGACTTTTTGAATACCCATACATATTCATAGGCCTAAGTTTATCAATCTTTGACTCATCATCATCAAAGCCCAATGTACCGTCTCCATAAGTAGCAGCAGACGATGCATAAACAAATCTTACATTGTTTTTAACGGAATAAAGAGCTAACTCCTTAGTGTATTCAAAGTTATTTTTAATCAAAAAATCAGCGTCCTTTTCTGTAGTAGCGCTGTTAGCCCCCATATGTATAATTGAGGCTGCATTAAAATTGTAATTCTCTTTAATTTTTTGGATGAAATCATTTTTATTTATAAAATCGGAGAAATTCAATCCGGCTAAATTTTTCCATTTTTCATCCTGCCCTAATTCATCAACAATAATAATATCATTAAAGCCCTGCTCGTTCAATCTCCAAACAATGGCACTGCCGATAAACCCGGCGCCGCCTGTTACTATAATCATAATCAATACCTGTAAAATCTAATTTATTTAATATTTAAATTTACGAAGCAATAAAACAAACTGCAAAAAGTAATAGCTGTATGAGGATAAATGAGATAAAGCAGAAAAGAGGTTATGGAAAAGGTTTTTTGAAGAGAAAGCTCCTCACTACTCTTCCCCTCTCAAAACGAGAGGGGAAAAAGCAGCAAGATGAGATATTCTATCAGTCTGTTTAAGGCTGTAATTATTACTTAATCAACATAAGTTTTTTAACTGCATTAAAAGAACCGGCAGTAATTTTATAGAAATAAATACCTGAGGCATAGCCTGAAGCATTCCACTGATATTTATAATAACCCGGTTTCATCTTGTCATTCACAAGAGTAGTTACTTCCTTACCCAGCACATCATATACCTTTAACATTACAACACATTCTGTTGGTACAGAGAACTGTATTGTTGTGGAAGGGTTAAACGGGTTAGGATAATTCTGAGATAAACTAAACTGTTTAGGACAATTTGAATAATTAACTTCAACTACTTTAGAATAAGCGGTTGTACCGTCCAAGTCCATTTGTTTTAGTCTGTAATAGAACTTGCTTGAATTCATAACGGCATTATCAGTATATGAATACTGGTGTTTTTCTGTAGTAGTACCGTTGCCTTTTACGAAAGCAATTTTAACAAATGTTTTGTTGTCGCTGCTGCGTTCTATTTCAAAACCGCTGTTATTTACTTCCGTGGCTGTTTCCCAGCTAATCTTAACATTGTTATTTTCAGTAGTGTTAGCAGCAAGTGATGTTAATTCAACCGGAGTAACTGCTACATTAAAGAGTGTAAGAATTTTATTCAAATATTGAGTACGAATTCCGGAAGCGGCAGGTATTCCGCCGAATTCAAAAGATGTTCCAACTGTGTTATAACTGCCTGCAGAATACGCAACACCGCACCCGTAAGCCGGGGAAGCGTTCTGGAAAATATAGTATGCAGTACTTCCTGAAGTTGGAGTAATATGATCTATGTATGAATTATCTCCTGAATATACGAAACTCATTCCTGAAGTAAAACTGTTTGTCTGTCCGTTTATTGTTCCTAAATCGCTTGCACCATCAGTAGTGCCTGTAATTTTGAACATAGGATGAACAGCAGTCTTTGCGTCATAATACCAAGTATCACCACCCTCCATATAAAGCATACCACCCTGGGTAAGGTAATTTGCAAGGGCGGTACCTTCACCGGAAGATAGAGCATGGTTACTGCTGTATATGCCAAGGCATACAAATACAGATGAATAAAGGCTCAGATCCGAAGGAAATTCTGTAACAACTTGTACAGGGATCTGTAGTGAATCAAAAGTACTCTTTATTGCAGATGCTGAGTTATGATTCCCGTCTAGATCAATTATTATACTTGGAATCTTTCCTATAAATGTATTGAATGTACCGGCAGCGTTAATGCCAAGGTTCCCTGTAAATGATAAAACGAACTGGCACATTTGACCGCTTGGCGCAGTGCTGGAAGCTGTTGCCGTAAAGTATCTGGATATAACAGCATTGGTATCAAGGTCGCCATAAGTTGCTGAAGATCCTGTTATAGTTACATAAGGACTAATGGTAGATAAACTTCCCTGAACATTTACAGCTTTTGCAGTTCCGGTATTCTTTAGATCTACTTTAATTTTAAATGTTTCACCCGGATCAACTCTTCCATTGTTATTCCCAAGTGAATCTATAATACTATAACCTGTATAAGTCAAAACCGGAGCGTGAGCAGTAATACTAATGTTGCTTGTCCAGTTATTAACTCCGTCAGTAGCTCTTACTAATAATGGGATAACATGAAGGTTAGGAATATTATTATTCAGTTTAACCGTAAAAGCATTGGTTTTTAATAAAGCAGCGCCTGCGGTAATTGTTCCATAGACTTCAGAAGAATCTAAAACAACAGCAAAGCTATCTGCAGTACTTACAAAAACGCTGACGTTGCTTGCAGGCTGGTTGCCTACATTTTTAACATTCAAAGATAATTTAACGGTTTCGCCATAATCTGCTAAGCCATTAACATTACCTGTACTATCATTAAGAGTATATCCATTTTGAACAACGTAAGCACCTTCAGATGGAACGACCTGAAGCTGTTGCGAATATCTGTAATAATTCTGGTTAGTAACAGTTACAGTTACAATATCTCCAGGGACTAATACAGGGATAGTCATATTAACCGGAGCGCCTGTACCTGTTGCCGTACTTAGAATTTCACCAGCTTTGGTTAATGCAATCAATGAATTAACATTAGCAGTAACTGCAAAAGTAGTCTGCCCGCTGATTATAACCGGATTATGAGAAACGGTTAAATTCTGCGGAACTTCACTATATACAGTTTGGAAAGCATCACCTAAATGATGGAACAAATAATATGTTACTTCTTTATTATCTGTGTTATATGGCCAGCTGGACTGTTTTAAGAAATATTTACCTGCGGCATTACCGAATGCAGGCATAATTCTTACCGGTTTTGCAGTTCCATAAGCAGGCATAAAGTTAGGCCACATTTCATCAAACATACCCCACAAATAGGTATCATTAACAAAAGAGTAAGACACTTCTGTGGCGGCTGTCAAGCCTACAGCTCCCTTAGTTGAACGGGCGAATGCTTCAGCA
>JAUZPC010000014.1 GCA_030706105.1 Bacteroidota bacterium
AATTAACCTTGAATTGGAAGTAAAATTTTATCCATACGAAATCTATGACCAAACAAAAAATCAAACACTTTACCAGGCTAAAGAAATTGATATTGTTACACAGCTATAAAGCTGAAGGTTAATCTGTTGACAAATTATTGAAGGATAAAATAACTGCCCATAGATTTTCTACATTCCTTTGATAATTTGCCGCCAGATTTATCTGGTGGATAAGAATGGCAAAAGCAATCTCCCGGCTTTAGCCACAGTCGCGTGTAGTTCAATAAGTTCTGATCCCCCTTTTTCCCCCTTACGAAGGGGGATAGACCCACCCGATTGGATATTTACAAAGTCTCAAAATTCAGGGGCAATTTAACAAAACAATGAAATGGGAAATAATTGTTGATTCAAAGAAGAAATAATAAGACATACGGATATACAAATTTAATACAATTTCTCCCCTTATGTAGCCCCACATAGTGGCAGGCTGAATGAAGTCGCAGGGCGATTCGGGGCGAAATTCAAATAATGCCATTCCTGCCAATCTGGTAACATTCCAATCCTGCCCACGAGTCCTCCGAATTCGGACTTCACTTCATTGGGAAAAATTACATTGCTACGGCTTGAAATGAAAATCCGGATCCTGCATTTGGGCTAACCGGGCTTATGATTATACTTATATTATCCAGCTTATATACAACGCTCCCCTTATTGTCAGAAGCTTTCTTAAAGCCCTTCATAATGCAGTAATTGATGAACTTAGTGCGGGAGTTTGCCGAGGCAGGATAGGTTTTATCGGTATAGCTTTTTATTACCGCCTTTACTACTCCTTCCTGAACTGCAAAGCTGGTCGATTCGGAATCATTATCATTATAAATATATGCAATCGAGCTTTTAAGCGGTTTCTTAATTTCAGGTTTCCCTTTCTGGCTTACAAGGTAACTTTCCTGCTTCCCCAGAAAATTATAAAAATCAGGTTTCCCTGATGCTAATACTAATGTGCTGAACAAAAATAATAAGAAATAATTTTTAAGCATTGTTTTATAAAATAGTCTGTGAATTTAATAAATAAGATTACAAAATTAAAAGATGGGCTTCAATTCATAAAAAATTGTTCCAAAAGCAGCGAAAAATCATAAAATTACGATTTTAGCTCAAAAATGAATAAAAAAGAAATTCTACCAATCTAAAGATTATCTTGACTAAGGTCATATAATAGATTAATTTTACATGATAAAAAAGTTTTTACAAATGGAGAAATAATGTCAAAATCAAAATACGTAATCGTTTTAGCGATTATGGCTACTTTTAGCTTTTTCGGTTATCAATGTTCATCAACTGAAATGACCAGTGCAAAGTTGTATATTCAGCAGAAAAACTATGATAAAGCTATTGAATCAATTAATAAAGAAATTCAGAAGAATCCAAATTCAGATGAAGGCTATTTCTTTTTAGGATCTATTTATTATGAAAAACAGATGTATAAAGAAATGGCTAATGCTTTCGATAAATCTTTAGCTATATCAAACAAATATGCAAAAGATATAGCTATCGATAAGAAAAATGTTTATATAACACTGGTTAACAGAGGCGCAGACAATTATAAAAAAGCTGCTAACGCTAAATCTGAAGATACTGTTAAAATTTATCTGAATAAATCAGGTGACGCATTTGCTAGTGCATTATATATTCAGCCAGATTCCGTTGCTTTATATAAGAATTTGCTTCTAGTCCATTCTGTTTTAGGCGATGTTGATAAATTGGAAGATCAGGCAAGAACATATTTCAAAAAAGAAAAAACTTCTACGTCTTATCAGTTTTTAGGCGCTGTACTTTATGTAAAAGCTAAAAAAGCTTTAGACAACTATAAAATCAGCAAAAATCCTCAGGACAGCATTAATGCTATGGCTGTTTACAATGAAAATATTCCTTTGTTAAAAGAGGGATTTTTTAAGTTCCCTGATAACGCAGAAATTTTAGCGTCTCTCTCAGGTTCTTATATTGACGCCAACAGAGTAAATGAAGCAGTTTCTGTATTTGAAGCAGGTGTTAAGCAAGATCCTAAAAATGAAAAATACCGTTTTAACTATGGAACTTTGTTATTAAATTCTAATAGATATGAAGAAGCCATTCAGCAATTTGAAGAAGCTTTAAAACTTAAACCTAAATATCCAAACGCTATATACAATTTGGCTGTTGCTTATGTAAAATGGGGCACCCAAATAAATAAAGAAAATTCTGAAAAAAATGAAAAAACAGATAACACTTTATATAAGAAAAAATATGAATTAGCATTACCATATTTAGAAGAATATGTTACCATAGATGCTAAGAATGCAGCAATATTTGAGCTTATGGGCAAAGTATATTCCGTATTAGGCAAAAAAGCTGAAGCAAAAGATGCTTTTGACAAAGCTGATGCTTTAAGAAAATAATTTTACACTTAACTAAATAACTTTTTCTCCGATAATAGGAGAGAAAAAAGAACTTAATCAAAACTCCCCGGATCAGCCGGGGAGTTTTTAGAATATAGATATTATGAAAGAAAATAACCAGCCGCAAGGGCAGCAAATCAATATTGAATTAGGTGAAAAAGAAGCCGAAGGTATCTACTCAAATTTGGCTATTATTACACACTCACCGGCAGAGTTTATTCTTGATTTTACAAGAATAGTACCGGGTGTTCCAAAAGCAAAGGTATTTGCCAGGATAATTACTACACCTCAGCACGCTAAAATGCTGTTAAGAGCTTTAAATGATAATATTGAAAAATATGAAGCAAGCTATGGCGTAATAAATGTTGAAGCCCCGCCCCAGCAGAGTTTTGGCTTTGTCCCTAAAAAGGATGAAAAAGTAAATTAGTTTTCATAAAAAGTTTTAGTTCTTTTTTCATATATACGGGTTAATGCGCTTATACTATTTAGTAAATCTGGATGATTGATATAGATAGGATTTTAAGAAACTTTACAGCACAGGAGGTGCAATATGAAAAAAGCAAGGTTACTTTTTTTTATAGTTTTATTGTTTGCAGCTTTGTTTGAAATTCAGGCGCAGTCTGATACAAACAAAGTAATTATGAAATGGTGGCTGCATTGTAGAAATCAGTCCACTACTGAACTTAATACCGATACTTTAACCGAGGGAAAAATTTACTCGGTTAAGCCTCGGGTTGTCCCCCAAAATTACCAGCAAGTCCAGCCTTTATATGATGCCTTAGTTACTTCAACTTACGGTTTCGAGTTCGGTGCATTATCAGAAGATATAGAGATATGGGTAGTCCTTGATGATATAGACTGCAATAATGGTCTATATGCTGCCGATTCCACGGGTGTGCGGTTCTTCTTTGATATGAGTATAAATGTTCTGGGGCACACGGGAACTTATTTCCTTAATCCCGGTAAGAATTTTATGTTTAAGATAAATAAAACCCCTGCTTTTTATAACTTCCTGCAGGCTTCAAACATTAGTGCTGACTCTTCCCTGATATTTGCTTACAGTACAGCCAATAGTCTGGGGTTGGACACTTCAGGAATTCGTACTGAAAACACACCTGCCGCATTGGAGTCTTATATCTCTCATTTCTCTAAGGTTGTAGGCACTCAAATGTATAAGGTTACTTCGGTAAGTGACGGAATAAATAACTTACCCGGCAACTATTCATTAGAGCAGAACTATCCTAATCCATTTAACCCTTCTACAAATATAAATTTTTCATTGCCTGAAAAGAGCAATGTACAGTTAAAAGTTTTTAATATAGTTGGAATGGAAATTGCTACTATATATAGCGGACAGCTTGAGGCAGGAAATCATACTTTCAAGTTTGATGCTTCTAAGCTATCTTCAGGTATGTATTTGTATAAACTTACTGCCGGTAATTTTGTACAGACCCGTAAAATGTTGCTGTTAAAATAGAATTTTAAAAATAAGTCCATAGATAAAAATATGAGAAAAATAATAATTCTCCCGTTTCTGTTAATACCAATTTTGTTGGCTATTAGCGGTTGTGCTGATATTCCGACAAGTTTTATTATGCCGAAATGGGACGTCGACCTTAATTTACCGTTAGCCTCCAAAACATATACTCTGGATAGTATTTTAGGCAAACAGAAATATATTATTGCAGATAAAGGGAGCGATATATTTATTATAAAATCCGATACTTTCCATCAAGATAAATATCTGGTCGATTTCTTAAAGCTTGAACAGGAATATACCTCCTACAATAATGAGTCAACCCCGCAGAACGGTAGAAAAGATGTCTTTATTGACTTCAGAAATGATCAGGTAAAAGTTGACTCGGCTGTATTTGATAAAGGGACTGTTCATATTGTTGTCAGGAATAATTCAAGTGTGAGAGTGAATTTTTCTGCCATTACTCCCGGTATTAAAAAAGATGGAGTAAAAATGCAGATTGCAGGCACGGTTGAACCATACCAGACGAAAACATTAGATCAGGACCTGAATGGGTATACTTATACTATTCCACCGGAACAATTGTTATTACCGGAATCATTCCAGAGACAATTCTGGGTAACAACATATACAAGTTCAAGTTCAACCCCTAATCCTGGTGAGAAGGTCGTTTTTGATGTTCAAATATCAAATTTTTATTTTTCTTATGTTAAAGGAAAATTTCCGCCGACTTCAATAGGCAGAAACAAAACCGCATTCGCTTTTAATGACAGCAAAGATGCTGAGAGTTACCGTAATAAGATAAGCCTTAAAACGGCTACCTTAAAGTTGCGTTCTTCATACAATACTGCATATGTTAATCCATTTGTCTTATATGTAGATAGTTTAACTATTACAGGTAAAAGAGGTAACTCTACTATTAATCTGCTAAATCAGAATGGCGGTATCTATCATCAGGTTACTATCCATCAGACAAGTGCTGAGCTTGTTTTTAATGAAACAAACAGCAATGTATTGGATTTTATGCAGTTCCTGCCAGATTCCATTTATCTGGATGCAAGTTACCGGTTAGATGGTAATAATGCAACGGGAGTACTAACTAAAGCTGATTTGGTCAGGTTTGAAACTGATTTTTCTACGAACAGTACAATAGCACTAAAACCGACCTATTTAGCTGATACATCCAAACTTGATATTTCGTCAGCCCAAAGGCCTAAACTTAAAAATTGTCTTAATGCTGTTATGAATATTGAGCTTGATAATGCCCTTCCATTAAATGCATGGGGTAAGGTTACGGTTCTTGATAAAGACAAAAAGGATCTGTTTGTTATTACCAGAATTGGCGGATCTGATTCGTTGTTCTTAAGCAGCGCTCAAATAAATACAACCACAGGTGCGTTCCTTAAATCCACTAAGAATAATTATACTATCTCTTTGGATTCAACTCAACTGGCCAAATTGGGAGATGCTTATTATGCAAAAGTATCTTTGACTATAGAAACAGCAGGCAGCAATCTCCAAACTCCGCCAAAAGTTACATTTAAAGTATCGGACTGGGTTAAGCTTAATGCCTGGGGTAGTATAAAATATAACTTTAAAGACGAGAAATGAGGAATAGATAATGAGTAAGTTGTTTTTTTATGTAGCATTTCTCTTTAGTTTTTACGGAACTATTTTTGGGCAGTTCGGGTCTTCCGGCTCTACAAATCCCGTTTCCACAGGAATGGGTAATACAGGTAATGCTTCTTCTACAGGGATTTATTCCATTGGTATAAATCCGGCAAATTTGATGCAGTCTGAGGACAAACACTTTGAATTCAACTCAATATTTCCTTTGCCGGAAATCCGTGTCCAGGCGGGGACCAGTTTCTTTACCTTTAAAGACTTAAATTATTATTTTGGCGGCGTTGATGGTAATGCCCGCTATTTAACGGAAAAAGATAAACAGGACTTTAAGGACTTATTCAAAGGCGGAGGAAGCATATTTTTTGATTTCGGATATAATTTACTTACTGCCAGTTATAAAGTATCTCCGGAAATTGGAAGCTTTGCTTTCTCTATAAGAGATGCCGGGGGAATAGATATGGTTATACCAGAGGCAATTCCTGATTTGTTGTTTACCGGCAGTGTGTTGAATAAGGACTATGTGTTTAACCAAAGCAAGCTTCAGAGCTCTTTTATGCGCTATTATTCTTTGTCCTATGCCAGAGAGTTTAAAGAATTTAAACAAACTTTCTTCGATAAAATTGCTGCGGGCTTTACGGTTAAATTGGTGCATGGTTATTATTACAGCGGTGCCGACCGCTTTGAAACTAATCTAAAATTAA
Organism: Bacteroidota bacterium; assembly: GCA_030706105.1. Classification (GTDB taxonomy): domain Bacteria; phylum Bacteroidota; class Ignavibacteria; order Ignavibacteriales; family Ignavibacteriaceae; genus JAUZPC01. The sequence goes on from JAUZPC010000014.1 coordinate 6,219, forward strand.
GTGACAGGGCCGAAATTACCGGTAAGGCTGATATGGTTTTACACTCTGCTTTCTCAGATAATTTTGGTGTAAAATATGATTTTGACAGCACTAAAAACTTAAAAGGGTCACCATCATTATTTCCTTCCCCGGCTGGAACCGGCTTGGGATTTGATATTGGCTTTAGCGCTCTTTATAAAAGTAATATGTTATTCTCTATTGCTATTACTGATATTGGTACGGTTAAATGGGATAAAAATGCAGCAGAATATGTTGCCTCGGCTAACATAGATTTTAATGATCTTACTGATAGCAAACAGCTGGATTCTCTTTCTGACCAGTTAAAAGGTAAGGGACGTTATATTAGTTCCTTCACTTCAAAATTACCTACAGCTTTACGGTTAGGTTTTGCATATTTTCTTGATGAACAGGAAAACCCAATTCCGGGCCGGCTAAAAGTAAATGCCGATTTTAACCAGGGCTTTAATAATTCTCCGGGCAATAGTGTAATTGGCAGATTTTCCTTTGGTGCCGAATGGAAACCAATGGACTGGGTCCCATATATCAGAACAGGTTTTTCATTTGGAGGAATAAATAAGTTTGGTTGGGCTTTCGGGCTTGGCTTTAATACTAAGGCTCTTCAAATAGATATTGCCACTTCAGATATGGGGGCAGCTTTCAATCCGAATACATCTAAGACAGTTTCATTTAGCTGCGGTGCCAGATGGCAATTTTAAAAATGCAGATAGCTCTGCAATAACCGAAATTCAGGTTGTCTCATAAATATTTTATAAAGATTGCATGTCTTTATTTATGAGACAACTTTACTATAACAATTCCAAATATCTTTGTGTCCCTTTCCTTTCTTTTATAAAATCCAATTACGATATTTACTGACTGTTCCCATCCTATATCTAAGAAGACTGAAAGAAAATCTCTGCTAATAAACCGGGTAAACATCATACTCCAAACTCTCCCACTATTTTAATAAAGTCCTCTTTCTGCAATGTGACAACCTTCTCACGGAATCCAAATGCCGGATATCTTATTGTTTAATATATCCTTTATTTATAACTTGTAATCATAAAGTAAAAAATCAAAATAAATTAAAGGTTAACTACAGGTAATTGATGAAAAAATCTTTCATTGACCATCTTTTGCGGATAAGATTACCTCTAACAATATTTACGGCGCTGGCTGCTTTCACTTTCACTTATTTTATTAGTAAGGCCGAGAGAGACGGTGTAGGTTATACTCCTGATCAGCCGATAAATTTCTCCCACAAACTTCATGCTGGGACTATGAAAATCGACTGCCAATATTGTCATATCGGGGTTGAAAAATCACGTCATGCATTGGTTCCTGCAACTGAAACTTGTATGAACTGTCATAAAATTGCACGCAAAGATAAACCTGAAATTAAAAAGCTGACGGCATATTATGAGGCGAATAAACCTATTCATTGGAAAAGAATTCATAAAGTGCCGGACTTCGCCTATTTTAATCATAGTGCACATGTCAACAAAGGAATTGACTGCATTTCCTGCCATGGAGATGTAAGAAATATGGATAAGATTGGCCAGATGAATTCATTTACAATGGCAGCTTGTTTGGATTGCCATAGAACTGCTCATGATAAATTACCTGATAATAAAATAATTAAAAATGGTCCTGATAATTGTTATGCTTGTCATCGTTAAAATGAGAATACGCTAATGGAAATTGAAAACTTATTTAACACTAAAAAAATTCAAAGAAAATCCTTCTTCATATATAGCGGAGTGGGTTTTCTTGCAGTATATTCTATCAAAAATGTTTTCAAGTATTTCTTTGCCGGAAATACTATTGGGCAAAACAAAAATAATATTACTATAAAACTAAATCCATTTGCTGTAAAAAGAGATAAAGCGGGAAGTAATAATGTCTGAGATTGATAATGTAACTAAGGAGAATATGCCCGATGAAAATTACTGGCGGGGATTTAATGAACTTTATAATGAGCCGGGATTTGCAGAACAGTCAGGGCCCGAGTTCCAGGATAAAGTAACGGACGAATTTAATCCGGAGCATTTAAGCGGATTATCAAGAAGAAAGTTTTTAGCGCTAATTGGCGCGTCTGCTGCACTTGCCGGAGCCGGGTGTTCAAATTATAGAGATAAAGGCGATATTGTACCTTACAATAAAAAACCTGAAGAAACTATTCCGGGTGAACCAAACTTTTATGCATCTACTTGTACTGAATGCTCATTGGCTTGCGGACTGCTGATACGGACAAGGGAAGGAAGACCAATAAAGGTTGATGGTAATCCCGATCATCCTGTAAGTAAAGGGAAGATTTGTTCCAGAGGCCAGGCTTCTATCTTAAATTTATATGACCCTGAAAGGCTGCAAAATCCCTTAAAACGTTTTGGTGATGTCTTCAATAAAATTACATGGAAAAATGCAGATACTGAAATAATTAATGCATTAAATAATACCGGCAGTAAAGGGATTGCGGTAGTTACTAATCGCATAGTCTCTCCTTCTTCTCTCAACGTCATAAATGCTTTTATCTCCAGATACCCAACCGCAATGCATTATTCTTATGAATTGGTAAATGATTCAATAAGGCAGTCTGCGTGGGCTAAAAGCGGGAATAAAGGCCTTTTCCCATTAATAAGCTGGGATAAAGCGAAAATAATATTAACTCTGGAATCTGATGTGCTTAATGCTGAAGGAGAATTAATCGAGACACTTCAGCAGTTTGCAAAAAACAGAGACATTGACAAACCGGATAGTTTTAGCAGGCTCTATGCAGTTGAAGCAAATCTCTCAGTTACCGGAATGAATGCAGATTATAGAATTAAACTCAGGCCTGATGCAATTTCTGACTTCCTTGTTCTATTGAACAACGGACTCAATGGAAATACTTCAGCAGTTAAAAATTTTGCAGATAAATTTAACATTAAAGAAAAAACTATTAAATATTTAATATCTGACCTGTTAAAGTATAAAGGCCAATCAATTATATATGCCGGGGATAAGCTGCCTGAACAAATTCATATTTCGGTAAATAAATTAAATGATTTATTGGGTAATGACGCTTTATACAGAAAAGATACAGAAAAAGTATATCTACATAACTTGTCAACTTCTGTGGAGTTAAATAGACTTATAAATAATATGAAGAGCGGAAAGATTGGAGCGGTTATTCATCTGGATTCCAATCCGGCATTCCATTTTTCAGCAAGTATGGGTTATTCGGAAGCATTAAAAAAAGTCCCTTTTGTTGTAACATTAACAGAGTCAGAAAATGAAACTTCAGAATTATCTAATTATGTACTCCCGTTGAACCATCAGTTTGAGTCATGGGGGGATGCCCAGGTAAGAAGCAATGTCCTTTCATTGCAGCAGCCCGTTATACAGCCTATATTTGCTACAAGGCAGAAAGAAGCGGTTCTGCTTACATGGCTTTCCGGCAGGCCGGAAAATTATAATGAAACAACATATTATAATTATCTAATGAAGTGTTGGGAACAAACTTATTACAAAAATTCAGGCTCTGAAGCAGATTTTACCTCATATTGGAATAACTCACTTCATGACGGAGTAGCTATATCTCCTAAAAAGTTATCTCAATCCATGGAAGTCTCAGTAATGCCGGATAAGAGTCTCCCTAATTACGATGGCAACTATATTTTAATTCTTAAAGAGAATGTTTTGCTGGGAGACGGACGCTTTGCAAATAACGGATGGCTGCTTGAGCTGCCTCATCCGGTTACTAAGATTGTGTGGGATAATTACGCATCAATCTCTGCCGGTGCGGCTAAAGAGCTTGGCGTTAAAAACAACGATTTTATAAATATTAGTGTAAACAGGCGGCAGCTTAAAATACCCGTGTTTATTCAGCCGGGATGCACAGATAAAACAATTACTATTGAATTGGGCTGGGGCAGAAAAAAAGTTGGAGTAGTAGGAACAAGCGCAGGCTTTAATGCAAATGATTTTATAAATTATGATGATGTGTTTTCCCCATGGATAATACAAAACGTTTCGGTTCAAAAAGCGGGTGGCAGCTATTCGCTTGCCACTACTCAGGAGCATCATTCTTTTGATAAAGAGCGCGAACAGGACCTTCATCTAAAGCGGAATATCATAAGGGAAGCCACTGTAGATGCATTTAGAAAAAATCCTAATATTTTTGGAGAGGCAAACGGAAAAGGCCATAAAACATTTTACACTGAGACAGATCAGCTTTTTTCGAAAGGTGTTAAATGGGGGATGGCAATTGATCTTAATAAATGCACCGGCTGCGGAGCGTGCATTGTAGCATGTACTTCAGAGAATAATGTACCCGTGGTTGGGAAGGAACAGGTTGAAAGAGGAAGGGAGATGCATTGGATTAGGGTAGACAGGTATTATTCAGGTCCTGTTGAAGAGCCAAAAGTGAGTACTCAGGTGATGCTGTGCCAGCACTGCGACCATGCCCCTTGTGAAAATGTCTGTCCTGTAGTTGCAACTACCCATAGCCCCGATGGATTAAACCAGATGGTGTATAACCGTTGTGTCGGTACAAGATATTGCTCCAACAACTGTCCTTATAAAGTAAGAAGATTTAATTTCTATAATTTTAGAGACAAATTTAAGAGCGGGTATCAGCAGGAAAATTTATTTACACTTTTATATAACCCTGAAGTAACAGTAAGGTCCAGAGGAGTAATGGAAAAGTGTACTTTTTGTATCCAAAGGATTACTAAAGCTAAGCAGGATGCAACTGCAGAAAAAACGGAATTTAAAGGCTCTTCTGTAAGAACTGCCTGCCAGGACTCCTGCATTACCGAGGCAATATCTTTTGGAGATCAGCATGATAAAGATTCTGTTATAAGAGAAAAAATGGAACATAAGCTTGCTTATTATGTTTTGGAAGAATTGAATATCAGGCCTAATGTGGCATATATGGCAAAGTTAAGAAATACTCGTTCTGAGGAAGCATAAGTATATATGGATAATAAAGAAAATATAGCTTTAGATTACCGGTATGAATTACCTGTTGTTGAAGGAAACTTAAAGAAGTCAGATATAGATGACCTGATTGCGGCACCGCTTGAAAAGAAAGCGAATAAAAATTTTTATATTTCTTTGGCACTAAGCGGAACTGCACTGCTGATAGGTGTTGTATGCATTGCAATAACATTGTTTAATGGTATTGGGGTGTGGGGAAATAACCAGCCGGTCGGCTGGGCATTTGATATTGTGAATTTTGTGTTTTGGGTTGGTATTGGACACGCAGGTACACTTATTTCGGCAATTCTATTTCTTTTCCGTCAACGATGGAGAACAGGCATTGCCCGTTTTGCTGAGGCAATGACAATTTTTGCGGTAATGTGTGCCGCTTTATTCCCGGTTCTGCATACAGGCCGCCCCTGGTTAGCGGGTTATTTATTCCCTTATCCTAATCAAAATGGATTATGGATAAATTTCAACTCACCTTTAGTATGGGATGTTTTTGCCGTATCAACTTATTTTACTGTTTCATTAGTCTTTTGGTATATCGGACTGATTCCTGATTTTGCTTCCTTGCGGGACAGAACTTTATCCAAAACTAAGAAAATTATATATTCTATTTTAAGCTTGGGGTGGAGGCATTCTCATCGTCAATGGCAACACTATGAAAAAGCATATATGCTTCTGGCAGGATTTGCAACTCCCTTAGTCCTTTCTGTCCATACAATTGTGAGCTTTGATTTTGCAGTATCTGTTTTGCCGGGTTGGCATACTACAATATTCCCTCCTTATTTTGTTGCAGGCGCTATCTTCTCCGGTTTTGCAATGGTAGTAACAGTACTGTTATTTGTAAGAAAGATTTTTCATCTTGAGCAAATAATTACTTTGAATCATCTGGAGAAGATGAATAAAGTAATACTTGCAACCGGTATGATGGTCGGCTATGCTTATGCAATGGAGTTCTTTATGGCGTGGTATAGCGGTGTTCCAACAGAGCAGTTCGTGTTTATTAATAGAGCCTTTGGCCCTTATGCCTGGGCTTATTGGATAATGATAAGTTGTAATGTCCTTTTCCCGCAGTTATTCTGGTTTAAAAAAATCAGGAGGTCTACCACTGCCATGTTGGTCATAGTAATATTGGTTAATGTGGGGATGTGGTTTGAGAGGTTTGTTATTATAGTTACCTCATTACATAGAGATTTTCTGCCCTCAAGCTGGGGAATGTACTCTCCTACTCTAATTGATTTTGGAATTCTTTTAGGCAGTTTCGGACTTTTCTTCACTCTGGTAATTTTGTTTACAAAGTCGATGCCGGCGGTTTCTATGTCAGAAGTAAAAGCAGTTACTGAGGGAGCCCAGCCGCAGCATCATGGAGTATCTGACCATGAATAACAACCCTTTATTTGCTGTTGCCGCCGTATACGACAATCCTGATAAAATAATTTCAGCGGTTACAAAAATTGCTAACTCAGGATATCGTAAATTTGATGTTAACACACCCTATCCGCTTCACGGAATGGATGGTGCAATGAAGTTGAAATCTTCAAAGTTGGGTTTTATTACTTTATTCTTTGGGCTAATGGGTGCAGCAACAGCACTCCTTTTAGCCTGGTGGACTCTTTCAGTAGATTATCCGTTAATTATTGGCGGTAAACCGTTTTTTGCTTTGCCCGCTTTTATTCCGGTTACTTTTGAGCTTACCGTGCTTCTTGCAACAGTATCAACTGTAATTTGCATGCTTACATTTTTCTTCAGATTTCCGGCAAATAGTTACCCTATTCATGATACCCAATATATGAAAGATGTTTCTGGAGATAAATTCGGTGTGTATGTTGAAGCTGCCGACAGCCGTTTTGATTTGACAGAGTTGACTATTTTATTTAATGAAACAGGTGCGGTTCGAATTGATCAAATATATCTCCCTGCAAAAGAAGTGTATCCATTGTTTCAGCCTAAGTTTTTATGGTTTCTTTTCTCTGTGTTTGTCATAACATCAATAATAACCTATTTCTCTCTGAATAAACTAATGTATATGGAGCCTTTTGACTGGATGGCCGATCAGCAAAAGCAGTCCGTCCAAAAGATGAGTGCTTTTTATTCCGATGAATTTGGTATGCGTACTCCGGTTAAAGGGACAGTTGCAAGAGGATTTATCCCATACAAATACTTGGGGCAGGCAGTTCCTGCTGATACAATGAAAAATCCTTTACCGCCTACTTCATCAGTTCTGGAGTTAGGTAAAAAGAAATTTCTAACTTTCTGCTCCCCCTGCCATGGAAATTTTGCCGATGGAGACAGCCGGTTAAGGGGGCAATTCGTTAATCCTCCCTCTTTGCATACCAACAGAGCAAGGACAATGACGGACGGATTTATTTATCACATAATAACAAATGGACAAAATGCCATGCCTTCTTATTCTTCTCAGGTAACCCGGGAAGAGAGATGGTCAATAATTAACTATTTAAGAGTTTTACAGAAGGCCAAAAATGCAAGTGATGCGGATTTGAAAATGGCCAAGAAGGAGTCTGTTTCAGATGGAAAATAATCTCCTCCGGTACAGTAATAAAGCTTTACCGAAAAGGATAAATGCTGCCGGCTTTATCCTTATGATAAGCGGCTTTTCTTTTGGAATCATAGCATATTTCTATGATGCGCAAAGAGCATTGCAAAACTATCTTATAATGTATTTATTTCTTATAAGCATCGGGGTCGGGTCGCTGTTTCTAATTGCATTAGAATATATTGTTAATGCAGAGTGGAGTGTCCCAATAAGAAGAATTATTGAATTCCTTGCCTCTCTTATACCTTATTTAATTGTACTTGCACTTCCTCTGCTGATAAAACTAAATATTATCTTTGAGTGGACGCATATAGCTGTAGTGAGAGATGATAAGGTCTTGTTTGATAAGTCCCCTTACTTAAACATTACTTTTTTTGTAGTTCGGGCGGTAGTCTTCTTATTAATATGGAATCTATTCTACTGGCTAATTACCAGAAACTCATTGAAACAAGATACATCCGGAGATCAGGCGTTAACAAAGAGAAACATAAAACTTTCGGCTGTTTTTATTCCGTGTTTTGCCATTACCATTACTTTTACAGCTATCGACTGGTTAATGAGTTTAGAACCGCACTGGTTTTCCACTATTTTCGGCATTTATTTCTTCTCGGGCACGATAGTGGCAGCTCTGTCTGCTGTTACACTAATTGTTGTACTGTTAAAAGAGAATAACTATCTCCATCCTAAAATTATAGACGATCATCTTTATAGCTTGGGTGCGCTGCTTTTCGGCTTTGTCAATTTTTGGGGCTACATTGCTTTTGCTCAGTATTTGTTAATCTGGTATGCTGATGTACCTGAAGAAAATTTTTGGTTTATGCACAGATGGCAAAACGGCTGGTGGATTGTGTCGTTGCTGCTTATTATAACCCATTTTGTTGTTCCCTACATAGTCTTACTTTCGCAGCCGGCAAAAATGGATCATAAAAAATTGAAATTCAGTGCTGCATTGCTTTTATGCGCCCATATTTTGGATCTGTTTTGGATTGTAATGCCAAGTTCACAAAATAGTTCATTTAGTATCAGCTGGATTGATTTTGTCTTTCCTGTTGCGGGCATCGGTATAGTTATTCTTGCTTTTAGTTATAAAGCAAAAAGAGAAAACCTTCTTCCGGTTGGTGACCCTAAACTTGAACGAGGCTTAAATTTTCATTTATAAGTTGATGTATGAGAATGAGAAATATAAATAATTTGTTAAATATTATTAAAGATAACCGTAATAAATTTTTCGGGTTAACTTTTATTTATGTTCTTTTTATAGGACTTATAACAGGGCTTTACTATATGATCAGTCTAAATGACTTAACCAGAAAAAACATTCTACCCGGTCTCCCGGATTCTTCCGGGCGAATGCAGGATCTTAAAATAATGGAAAGCAGGATAATCCCCCCAATAGATGTAATGAAAATGAAAACGGCTGACCCTCAGTTAGTTAGTGAAGGGAAAGATCTGTTTACAAAAGTATGTGCATCCTGCCATGGGGAAGAGGGTAAGGGCAATGGGCCAGGTGCTGCCGGACTCAATCCAACGCCCCGTAATTTTACATCACGGGACGGATGGAAAAATGGATTTAAACTCAGTCAGATTTATAAAACACTAATGGAAGGATTTGCCGGCTCGGCAATGATAGCGTATGATTATCTGACTCCGACTGAAAGGTTTGCACTTGCACATTATATAAGAGAAACGTTTCTTCCCGGTTTACCGGCAGATACAGACGATGAACTCAAAACGCTAGACCAAACATATTCATTGTCGCAGGGAAAAGAAACGGCCGCACAGATTCCGGTAAACAGAGCAATAAAAATTGTAATAAGTGAAGAGGAAGCCGGAAGGCAAAAATCTAATGCTATTTACGACTCTCTTATTAAAGAAAAAAAATCGGCAGGCGTGTTGATATTTAACAGAGTTGTTAAAAACAGAGATGCAGCCCTAAAATGGCTGTCACAGAACAAATTTAGTGATATAGATATTTTTCGTAATCTCGTTACCAGAAATGTAAATATAAACGGCTTCAACAGGCAGGTAAATTATTTAATTGCCGATGAGTGGGAGCTGCTTTATAATTTTTCAATTAATTTATTCCCCGGAAATTAGGCAATTTTATGAAAGTGATGTATTGTTTTTTTATTGCAATAACTTTTATTTATCAGGTAAATGCCCAAAATAAAACTATTGAAGTTGGAATTGATGAACAACTGGGCAAACAGGTTCCGATGAATCTTCAATTTGTTGATGAATATGGAAAAGCTGTAGTCCTCAAAGACCTTCTTACTAAGCCAACCGTATTTGCTTTTGTTTATTTTGAGTGTCCCGGTATCTGTACGCCATTAATGAATTCAATTGCTGAGACAGTAGATTATTCAGATCTTAAGCCGGGGGTTAATTATAATATCATTACTCTGAGTTTTAATGAGCGTGAAAATTCAACTCTTGCGTTGAATAAGAAAAAAAATTATATGAAGATAATTACCCGAAAGGATTTTCCTGATAGCGCATGGCGTTTCTTAACCGGGGATAGCGCATCTATAAAACAGCTTGCCGATGCAATGGGCTTCCATTTTAAAAGAGATGGTAAAGATTTTATACATGCGGGAGCAGTAATGTTTATTTCTCAAAAAGGAATAATAACCCGTTACCTCTTCCCTTCTATGAACGCGAACGGCAGTTATGCCATTCTTCCTTTTGATTTCAAGATGGCTGTGCTTGAAACCGCTCAGGGTAAAGTGATACCGACCATTGCCAATGTTTTGCAATTCTGCTATAGCTATGATCCGGAAGGGAAAACATATGTTATGAATTTTACCCGAATCATAGGCGCAGGTATGCTGATTGTAGGGGCAATCTTCATAATATTCCTGATTAAAAAGCCAAAGAGGAAAACAGAGGGTAATAATGAGGGCAAGAAAAATGAATAATGTTAATTATAATAAAGATGTAAGCTATTTAGAGTATAAAGGTAAGTATTCGGGGTTGCCGGGCTGGATATTTTCAACTGACCACAAACGTATTGGAATATTATATCTGGTTACAATGCTTTCTTTTTTTGCTGTCGGTGTATCCTTCGGGTTTATGATCAGATTAAAACTACTTTTTCCCGGAAATGCAATTATATCTCCACAGACCTATAATTCATTCTTTACATTACATGGTGTAATAATGATCTTCCTTTTCATAATACCGGGTCTGCCGGCTGTATTCGGCAATTTCTTTTTACCCATTATGATCGGAGCCAAGGATGTCGCTTTCCCAAGAATAAACCTACTCTCATGGTGGCTGTTTTTAACCGGCGGTTTGCTTGCAATTACTTCCATATTATTGCCGGGCGGTCCTGCCGATACAGGTTGGACATTTTATATTCCATATTCTGTAAGAACCGGAACCAATGTAATCTTTACCATGTTTGCTGCATTTGTATTGGGCTTTTCTTCCATACTAACCGGAATAAATTTTGTCACAACCATACACCGGCTGCGTGCTCCCGGTATGGGATGGTTTAAAATGCCGCTTTTTTCATGGTCGCTTTATGCAACCGGTTGGATTCAAATACTGGCAACTCCCATTATTGGCATAACATTATTATTGGTGATAATTGAAAGATTATTTAGAGTCGGAATATTTGATCCTTCGCTTGGAGGAGATCCAATTTTATATCAGCATTTGTTCTGGATATACTCACATCCTGCCGTATATATAATGATATTACCTGCCATGGGGGTCATCAGTGAAATTATTCCGGTATTCTCCGGCAGGACAATATTCGGCTATAGGTTTATTGCTTATTCAAGCCTGGCAATTGCTTTCTTCGGTTCGCTTGTTTGGGCGCATCATATGTTTACTGCCGGAATGAGCAACACAGGCCAGTTTATATTTTCCCTGCTGACTTTTCTGGTTGCGATACCTTCCGCAGTAAAGGTGTTTAACTGGGTTGCTACTTTGTATAAAGGCTCTATCAGGGTAGAACCGCCTCTTATGTATGCGTTGGCTTTTATCTTTTTGTTTTCCATAGGTGGGCTTACAGGACTAATGCAGGGAGCCCTTTCAGTTAATATTCAAATACATGCAACTTCATTTATTGTAGGGCACTTTCACTATGTTATGTTTGGCGGGACTGGTTTCGGGATATTTGCAGCTTTGCATTACTGGTTCCCTAAAATGTTCGGGAAAATGTATAACATAAAAAGGGCAAAAACCGCTTTCTGGTTTCTGCTTATTGGTTTTAACTTGCTGTATTTTCCAATGCTGATTATGGGCTGGCTGGGGATGCCAAGAAGATATTATTCATACCTGCCTGAATTTCAGCCATTCCATGTTGCTTCAACAAT